>NZ_QGSY01000216.1 GCF_003857035.1 Micromonospora arida | reverse complement strand
CCTGCCAATGGGCGCAACGAGGAATCGGCGACCCCAGACGAGCCGGACGATGAGCTGGATGGCCTGCCCCGCCGGGTGCGCCGTCGTACCCCCACCGCCCAGCCTCGCTCGACCGTCACCGACACGCCGTCGCCCCGCTCGCCCGAGGAGGTCCGCCAGGTGATGGCGGCACTCCAGGCCGGCACGGCGCGCGGACGCGCCACCGCAATCACCCCGACGGCGTCAACCGGCCCGACGGCGTCAACCGACCCGGCGGTCCAGGCGGTGCCCACCGACCCGCCGACGACCCCCGAACCCCCGACCGTGACTGAGAGGGACGCCTAGTGCGGCATTCGACGAAGCAGAGCGCCGGCCTGGACTGGTTGCTCGACGAACTGGTGCAACGGGTACCGGCCGCCCGCGAGGCGGTGGTGCTCTCCGCCGACGGCCTGCTGCTGGGCTGCTCGGCCGAGCTGGAGCGCTCCGACGCCGAGCACCTCTGTGCGCTCGCCGCAGGCTTCTCCAGCCTCGCCCGAGGCGCCAGCCGGCACGTGGACGGCGGCCCGGTGCGGCAGACCGTGGTGGAGATGGAGGCGGCGTACCTCTTCGTCACCGCCGCCGGGCAGGGTGCCTGCCTGGCCGTGGTGAGCGACGCCGACGCGGACATCGGGCTGGTCGCGTACGAGATGGCGATGCTGGTGATCCGGGTGGGGGAGAGCCTTGCCGCGCCGGCCCGATCGGCAGCGGGTGCCGGAGATGCGGACTGAGCCGCCCGGGCCGCAGCACGAGTGGCTGGACGGTGAAGCCGGCCCGGTGATGCGCCCGTACACGCTCACCGGAGGCCGGGTACGCTCCGCCGTCGACGATTTCAACCTGGTCGCGTTCGTGTTGGCCGGCTCGGACGTCGATACGTCAACCCAATCGCATCTGCTGCCGGAGCATCGACGGCTGGTCACCTTGGCCCACCGGCCGGTGTCGGTGGCCGAACTGGCAGCCGAGCTGGACCTCGCGGTCGGCGTGGTCCGGGTACTGCTCGGTGATCTCCTCGCCGAGGGCCTGGTCGCGGTGCACGAGCCGCCGGCCGCCGGCATCCTTCCCGACGACGATATCCTCAAGGCGGTGGTCAGTGGACTCCGTGCGCTATGACCAGGTGGGCACCAGCACCACCATCCCGCTGGCACTGAAGATCCTCATCGCGGGAGGCTTCGGGGCTGGCAAGACGACCTTGGTGAGTGCCCTGAGCGAGGTCCGTCCGTTGCAGACCGAGGAGGTGCTCACCGGTGCCGGAATCGGCACCGACGACATCTCCGGCGTGGAGGGCAAGTCCACCACCACGGTGGCGATGGACTTCGGCCGAATCACCATCAACGACGACCTTCAGGTCTACCTGTTCGGCACGCCGGGCCAGGACCGGTTCTGGTTCCTCTGGGACGAGTTGGCCTTCGGCGCGCTCGGCGCGGTGGTGCTCGCCGACACCCGGCGGTTGGCCGACTGCTTCCCCTCCATCGACTACTTCGAGCAGCGGGGAATCCCCTTCGTGGTGGGCGTGAACTGTTTCGACGACTCCCGCCGGTTCAACCTGGAGACCGTACGCCGAGCGCTCGACCTGGACCCGGACGTGCCGATGGTGCTCTGCGACGCCCGGGACCGGCAGTCCGGAAAGATGGTATTGATCTCTCTGGTGGAGCACGTCGCACGACAGCGCGGCGAGCCGGTGCCGGCGGCCTGAGATCCGGGCCGGAAAGCCGGTTAACGGGCGGGCAACGCGGGCAGCCTCTGGTTGGATCAACGAAGGATGCCGGCGGAGGAGTTGAGCGTGAGCGGTCACGGTGAGGTCGTCCACATCGGGGGTTACACCGCGCAGAGCGGCGGGCGGGGCAGCGGCATCGTCGCCGCTCGTCGCGACCCGAGGACCGGGGCGCTGACCCCGCTCGGCACGGTGGCGGTCACCCCGTCCCCCTCCTTCCTGGCGCGGCACCCCACCCAGCCGGTGCTCTACGCGGTCAACGAGCTGACGGACGGCGAGATCAGCGCCTGGCAGGTCGGGGCGGACGGCGCGCTGGACCCGCTCGGCAGTCGATCGACCGGCGGCGCCGAGCCCTGCCACCTGGCGGTGCTGCCCGGCGGGGGTCACCTGCTGGCGGCCAACTACGGCAGCGGCAGCATCGCGGTCTTCCCGCTCGACCCGCAGGGCGTGCCGGGCGAGCGCACCGACCTGGTGGTGCACGAGGGGCACGGCCCCGACCCGGAGCGCCAGGACCACGCCCACGCCCACATGGTCTCGCCCGGGGTGGGCCAGGGGCCGATCTTCGGCGTGGATCTCGGCACCGACTCGGTTTACCGGTACGACCTGGACGAGGCGACCGGACGACTGGTGCCGCGTGCGCCCCGGATGCGTACGAAGCCCGGCACCGGGCCCCGGCACCTGGCCCGGCACCCCGACGGACGGCGCTGCTACCTCGTCGGTGAGCTGGACGCCTCGGTCACCGCCTACGAGCTGACCGACGACGGCGCGTTGCACCAGCGCGGGCGGGTCGAGGCGAGCGAGCGCGCCGGTCACGTCCAGCCGTCGGAGGTCTCGGTCGCCCCGGACGGCCGGTTCCTCTACGTCGCCAACCGTGGGGTGGGGACCGTGGCGGTCTTCAGCCTGGGCGGGGAGCTGCCCGAGCTGGTGGCCGAAGTGGACACCGGCGGGGAGTGGCCCCGGCACTTCGCCCTCGTCGGGGAGCACCTCTACGTCGCCGACGAGCGGGCGGACATGGTGCGGGTGTTCCGCCGCGACGCCGACACCGGCGTCCTGGAGGCGGTCGGCGAGCCGGTGCCGGTGCCGAGTCCGACGTGCGTAATGTCCTGAACGATGGTTTAGAGACGTGAGAGCGACGCTGGTTTGGCAACGCCGTGAGGCTGTCGCGTCACTCTGTGTTGCAAAAAAGAGGTCAACTGTTTCTCCTCCGTAACTTTAGTCCGAACGGATGTGGCAGGGACGGCACCTAGTACGCAAGATGGTCACCGTGTCAGCAGGCCGCCATCGCATGCGTTCGAAACTCCACCTAGCCGCCGCCGCCGCAACGGCGGGGGTGCTCGTCGTGACGACGGGCGCGTGGTTCGGCTATCAGGAGTTGATTCAGCCCAGCTGCTCGGGAGAGATCCGACTCGCCGTGGCGGTCGCCTCCGAACTCGCGCCAGCGGTGGACGCCGCCGCGTCCCAGTGGGTCAAGGATGGCGCCGCGGTCGGCCCGACCTGCATCCGCGTCGACGTGTCCGCGTCCGACCCGGTCGACGTGGCGGCCGTGGTGGCAGCCAAGCACGGCGCTGTGCTGGCCGGCGTGGGGCAGGCCAGTGGCACCGCCGTCAGCCCGGACGTCTGGGTGCCCGACTCCTCGACCTGGCTGCTGCGGTTGAAGAAGGACGCGACCGCGTTCGCTCCGACCAACGGCGCCTCCATCGCGCGCAGCCCGATCGTCGTCGCGATGCCCGAGCCGATCGCCACCCGGCTGGGCTGGCCGGACAAGAAGTTCAACTGGACCGACCTGCTCAAGCAGGTCACCAACACCAGCACGCCGCTGCGGACCGGGATCGTCGAGCCGACCCGCGACGCGGCTGGCCTGTCCGGTCTGCTCTCGCTGACCGCGGCCGCCAACGGCGCCGGTGGCGACGCCCAACGCAACACCGTCGGCGCGCTCCGCGCACTGGCCATAGGGCGTTCCTCGCTCCGCAACGACCTGCTGGCCCGCTTTCCTACGGCCAACGACTCGACCTCCATCGCCAGCGGTCTCGGCGCGGCGGCCCTGTCCGAAGAAGACGTGATCGCGTACAACAGCAAGAAGCCGCCGGTGCCCCTCGCCGCGCTCTACATGGAGCCGGCGCCGATGCCGCTGGACTACCCGTACGCGGTGTTGCCGGGCATCGAGCCGAGCAAGGCGTCGGCGGCCAAGGTGCTGTTCGAGCTGCTCACCAGCCCGAACTTCCGCAACCGGCTGGCCGCGCAGTCGCTGCGCGCGCCGGACGGCAACTGGGGCGAGGGTTTCAAGGCGCCGCAGGGTGCTCCGAGCCCGTCCGGCGGCGCGCCCACCGCACCGGCGAACGGCGGCACCGCGGCGGGTGGCCTCGACCCGGCCGCCATCCAGCGGGTCGTCTCCAGCTGGTCGATCGCCACCCAGTCCGGTCGGATGCTCGCCGTCATCGACGTCTCCGGCTCGATGAAGGACCCGGTGCCCAGCGCCAACAACCGCAGCCGGGAGGAGGTCACCGTGGACGCGGCCCGTCGCGGCCTCGGCCTCTTCGACGACTCCTGGTCGATCGGCCTGTGGACCTTCTCCACCAAGCTCGTCGGCAACCGGGACTACCGGGAGCTGATTCCGATCGGGCCGCTCTCCGGCCAGCGGGCCCAGTTGGAGGGCGCGCTCGCCACCATCAAGCCTTCCAGCGGTGACACCGGCCTCTACGACACCATGCTGGCCGCGTACCAGGCGGTGCAGGAGAACTGGCAGCCCGGCCGGGTCAACTCGATCGTGCTGTTCACCGACGGCAAGAACGAGGACGACAACGGTCTCAACCAGCAGCAGCTGCTCGGCAAGCTCAAGCAGGTCGCCGACCCGGAGCGGCCGGTCCAGGTCATCATGATCGGTATCGGCGAGGGCGTCAGCAAGGCAGAGCTGGAGTCGATCACCAAGGTGACCGGTGGCGACGTCTTCGTCACCAAGGACCCGAGCGAGATCGGCAGCATCTTCCTCAGCGCCATCGCACGGCGTCCGCCAGCGCCGCGCTGATCCGACGCTCAGACGTCCAGGGGCCTGCCGTACCGTCGATTCGGTGTGGCAGGCCCCTTTTCGGCCACCAGGTTGTTGAAGAAAAGTGACGGCAATACGTCGGAAGCAATCGGCAGTCATAGTTGTCAAGGCAGGATGTCGACTGTTCCGGCATAGTCGGTCCGCCTCCGGTCCGACCCGTCGGCCGGGGCCATCCTGTACAGAGTGGGAGGGCCGGTGAGCGTGGCGACACTGTTGACCCCCGCCACGTCGGCGGAGCCGGACGCTCGACGCGCCGGGCTGGTGGCGCGTGCCGACGAACGGTCCTACGTGCGGGTCCTGGTGGTGCTGGACACCACCATCCTCATCATCGCGCTGCTGATCGGGTACGTGGCCCGTTTCGGTGACGACGAGCCGACCGGCTCGGAAATCCCGTACGTGCTGGTCGCCCCCGGGTTGGTGCTGGCCTGGCTGATCTCGCTCAAGGCGCTCGGCTGCTACGACGACCGGGTGATCGGCTACGGGGCGGACGAGTACCGGCGGGTCAGCTCAGCCAGCCTGCGCCTGGCCGGGGCGATCGCCATCATCGGCTACATCGCCGACGTCGGCGTCTCCCGGGGTTTCCTGGGCATCTCCTTCGCGGTGGGCACCGTCGGGCTGGAGGTGGCGCGGTTCGCCGCCCGCAAGCGACTGCACCGGGCCCGCTCGCTGGGCGCCGGCTGGTCCCGCAAGGTGCTGGTGGTCGGCGACACCGCCCACGTGTTGGAGTTGGTCCACACGCTGCGCCGCGAGCCGTACGCCGGCTACCAGGTGGTGGGCGCCTGCATCCCGGACGCGCTGCTCGCGCCGGTGGCACAGCGGCTGGGTGACGTGCCGGTGGTGGGGTCGTTCCGGGGTATCCCGGAGGCCGCCACCGCGATCGGCGCGGACACGGTCGCGGTGACCGCCTCCGGTGAGCTGACCGCGACCCGGCTGCGCCGCCTCGGCTGGCAGTTGGAGGGGACCGGCATCGACCTGGTCGTGGCGCCCGCGCTGACCGACGTCGCCGGCCCGCGCATCCACACCCGCCCGGTCGCAGGCTTGCCGCTGATCCACGTCGAGGCGCCCGAGTTCCGCGGGGTCCGCAAGCTGGTGAAAGGTTTCGTCGACCGGTCCGTCTCGTCGCTGGCGCTGGCGGTGCTACTGCCGCTGATCGCGTTCATCGCGCTGGCCATCAAACTGGACAGCCGGGGTCCGGTGCTGTTCCGGCAGGTCCGGGTCGGCCGGGGCGGGCAGGAGTTCGGCGTGTTCAAGTTCCGCACCATGGTCGTGAACGCGGACGCGCTGCTCGCCGAGTTGACCGCGCGCAACGAGACCGACGGCCTGATGTTCAAGATGCGCCACGACCCCCGGGTGACCCGCGTCGGCCGGCTGCTGCGCAAATGGTCACTGGACGAGCTGCCGCAGCTGGTCAATGTGCTGCTGGGGCAGATGAGCCTCGTCGGGCCCCGCCCGCCGCTGCCCTCGGAGGTGGCCCGCTACGACGGCGACGTGGCCCGGCGGCTGCTGGTCAAGCCCGGCATGACCGGCCTGTGGCAGGTCAGTGGCCGCTCCGACCTGAGCTGGGAGGACGGCATCCGGCTCGACCTCTACTACGTGGAGAACTGGTCCCTCGCCGCCGACCTCACCATCCTCTGGAAGACCTTCGGCGCAGTGCTGAACGGCCGCGGCGCGTACTGACCACCGCTCACGCCTGGGGGCCGGTCCAGTCCAGGCAGACGACCACCGCGTCGTCGACCAGGTCACCGGCCACGAACGCGCGCAGATCACCGATCAGCGACCGGACGGCGTCCAGGGGGGCCATCGGCCCGGTCCGCCGCAGGAACCGGTCCAGCGCCGTCTCGCCGTAGCGCATGTGCTGACCGGTGGCCTCCACCACCCCGTCGCTGACCACGAAGACCCGGTCGCCACGCTGCAGCGGGAACTTCTGCTCGTGGTAGTCGGTCGCCTCGAACATGCCCAGCGGGAACTGCGCCTCCAGGGGCTGCTCGGTGACGTCCCCGTCGCGGAGCAGGACCAGTCGGGGTGACCCGGCGTCCACCACGGTCATCATCCCGGAGCGCAGGTCCAACTCGATCAGCAGCGCGGAGAGGTGCTGCTCGCCCCGGTACAGGTCGTAGATGGCCTGATCGGCGAGGGCGGCCTGGTCGGCCAGGCTCAGCCCGGCCCGACGCGCGTTGCGCAGCGCGTGGGTGGCCAGCGAGGTGAGCAGAGAGGCGGCCACCCCCTCACCGGTGCCGTTGATGGTGGACAACCAGACCCGTTCCCCGTCGTCGGACCAGTCGAAGCTGTCGCCGCGCACCGCGTACGCCGGCTCCAACTGCCCGGCCAGGCTGAACGAGGGACGGATCCGGCTGCGGCCGGGGAGCAGGTCCCACTGCATCTCGGCCGCCAGGGTGAGGCGTTGGCTGCGCCGGGCCGCCAGATAGACGTCGGTGCCGGCGGAGACCGCCGCCACCTCGTGTGCGAGCGCGGTGGCGATGTCGGCCAGGTCGGCGAGAATCTCCCGGTCGTCCGGAACGGGCGACAGGCACAGCACCCCTCGACGCTCGCCACGCATGGTGACCGGGAACCAGGCGGTGCCGTCGGTCAGTATCGGCGACTGGTGGTCGAAGGCGCGCCAGGCCGGGTGCCCGGGGTTCGTGATCGAGTCACCGTCGGTGAGGGGCAGTAGTTCCGCGAGTCGGTAGTCGACCTGGTAGAGCTCGACGTCGCTGATCCCGTACGCCTGGACGAGCACTTCCCCGATCCCACCGACGAGCCGGTCAGCTGGTGTCTCGTTCAGGGCACGTCGTGCCCGATTGACCGGTTCGCTCATCGTCAGTCCTTCACTGAAAGCTCGACTACCAGGAGGTTCGGAGTACTCTCGGGCCACCATGGCCGAACTGAACCGTCCGACGGACCCTGAGACGAGTATGGCCGCCGCACTGGATGCGGCAGCCGCTGCCCTGCTGGGCATCTGGGAGTCTGCCCGGGAGGGGACCGCGAACCGCGTGTCCGGTGCCCAGTTGCGGGCGGTGATGGTGGTGGAGCAGTACGACGGGATCAACCTGCGTCGGCTCGCCACCCGACTCGACATGCTGCTCAGTTCCGCCAGCCGCCTCTGTGACCGGCTGGTCGCCGCCGGCATGCTGGAGCGCGAGCCGGGCCGCTTCGACCGGCGGGAGATCTCGCTGCACCTCACCCCGGAGGCCCGCCGGCTCGTCGCCCAACTGCGGGCCGACCGCCAGGCCCAACTCGCCGCCGTGTTGGCCGGGATGAGCCGGGAGGGCCGCGACGCGCTGCTGAGCGGGATGCGGGAGTTCGACGAGACCGCCCGCCGCCAGCAGACGCAGAACGTGCCGACGCCGGATGAGCCGACGGGCCAGGGGGACTGGCCGGACGACCCGGACCGGCCCGGTGGGCGGTCGGAGGACTGGTCGGGCGATTCGGGTCGGCAGACCCGAACGGGGTGGACGGGTTCGTCGGGCGGTCCGGAACGATCGGTCGGCACCAGCAGGGAATGGCCGGCCGACGGCCCGCCGGTGGCGCGTACCGCCTGATCAAGCCGGCCGGGCCGGCCCCGGCCGGTCATGCCGGCGTCGACGCGCCCACGGCCAGCATCGCGATGTCGTCGTGGGCCTGCCCGCCCAGCCAGTCGTCGACCGTGCGGAGCACCCGGTCGATCAGCGCCGCCGGCGGTTGCCCGGCCGCCGACGCGAGCGCGGCCCGCAGCCGGGCCTCGCCGAACATCGCGGCGTCGCGCGGGCCGCGAGCTTCGGTCACCCCATTGGTGTACGCGAGCAGCAGATCGCCCGGGTCGAGGTGCACCCGGGTCTCGGCGAACCGTGCGGCCGTCAGCGCCCCCACCGGCATGCCACCGACCGGGACCGGGGTGACCGTGCCGTCGGCGGTGACCAGCAGTGGCGCCGGGTGACCCCCGCCGGCGACGCGGACGTCCAGCCCGGCCGGCCCTCGGTCCACGGAACCGAGCAACAGGGTGGTGAACTGGTTGCGCCGTGCCGCGTCCGGCGCGTCGAGCAGGGCCTGGTTGAGCAGGTGGATCAGCTCCAGCGGGCGTTGCTCGACGAGCCTCAGCGTCTGCAACGACTGGCGGACCCGGCCGGTCAGCACCGCCGCGCCCACGCCCTTGCCGCACACGTCGCCGAGCGCGAACAGGGCGCCGCGCGGGTGCGGAAACACCTCGTAGAAGTCGCCGCCGATGCGCAGGGTGTCGCCCGCTGCCCGGTAGCCGCCGGCCATGCTCACGCCGGGCACGACGGGCAGCTCGGGCGGGAGCAGACTGGTTTGCAGCACCCGGGCCAGGTGGGCCTGCTCACCGTGCAGGTCGGCGGTGGCCAGCGCGGCACCCGCGCGGGCGGCGAACTCCCGGGCCAGCTCCACGTCGCGCGGGTCGAAGCCGGCCCGCCCGGCCCGACGGATGAGCAGCAGCGCACCGGCCGACCCGTTGGCGCTGAGCAGCGGGCTGACCAGCACCATGCCCGGTGGGCCGAACTCGGGCGGCAGCAGGTCGGCCAGGTCGGTGAGCGGGGCGTCCGGCCAGGGGCCCGGCTCGGCCCGGTCGCCGGCCAGCGCTTCGGTCAGCCCGGGTACTGAGCTGGTCAGCGCGGGGCTGGCCAGCCCGGTGATCGGGGCGGGCTCGCCGTCGGCGTACCGGATCCATCGGGGGTGCGGCTCGGCCGGCACGGTCGGTCGGGGCAGTGCCACGGCGACGTCGGCCAGGTAGGGAACGGCGAGCGTGGTGGTGGCCAGGAGGACCTGGTCCCGGTGCAGGGCCAGCGCCAGCCGGCTGCCGGCCTGGGCGAGGAACGCGGTGCGGGAGCGTTCGGCGAGCAGGGCGTCGGTGCGGGCGTGTTCCTCGGTGACGTCGCGGACATACCACGCCCACCGGGAGCCGGCGAGTTGCCGTCGGACGCCGCGCAGTCGCCGGCCGTGGTGGTCGGCGTCGAAGCTGTCAGTGCCGCTGGCGACCGCCCGGGCCAGGGCTGCCACCGGGCAACCGGCCAGCTCGGTGCCGGCGTCGATCTCCGGGATCAACTCGGCCGCCATCGCGTTGACCAGGGTGACCCGACCGGTCCCGTCTGTTGTCAGCACGGCCTCGGCGAGCCCGTCGAGCAACTCCCGGGCCAACCGTTCGTCGGCTGACAACGGTGTGCCGCCGGGTTGCTGGGTCGTGGTCAACGCCGGACGCCGGCTCGCGTCTGACGACGTGTGCGCATGCTGCCTCTCGACTCCTCACCGGGGATCGTTGCCGGAAGGCAAGGGTACCGATCCGCTCCGACAGCGGCGCACGGCGCGGGGTGGCGATCAGCCGGCGCGGGCCAGCCAGCCGGCGGGCTGGGCGACGATCCTGCGCACCACCGAGCCGGCGGCGCCTACCGCGGCGGCCTCCGCGCCGAGCGTCGAGGGGCGGACCGTGACCGGCGACCAGGCTGCGGTGAGCACCCGGGCACCGATCTCGGCGAGGACCGGGGGGCACAGCCAGGGTGCGAGCGCCGCGTAACCGCCACCGAGCACCACGGTGTCCAGGTCGAGCAGGTTGACGACGCCGGCCACCGCGACGCCGAGCGCCGTTCCGGCGTCGTGCAGCGCCCGCAGCGCGTCGGCGTCGCCGGCCTCGGCCAGCTCGGCCAACCGGGCCGTCGCGGTGTCTGCGGGAAGCTCGGCCCGGACCAGCCCGGCGGCGGCCACGATCGCCTCCTGGCCGGCGTACTGCTCCAGGCAGCCCTGCCCACCGCAGCGGCACGGGCGGCCCTCGGGGTGCACCGGAAGGTGCCCGATCTCGCCGCTCCACCCGCGTACGCCGCGAAAAAGCGCGCCGTCCAGCACGATGCCGGCGCCGATGCCCACCTCTCCGGAGATGTGCAGGAAGCTGGACGGGCCGGGTGGCTGCGAGTGCAGCTCGCCGAGCGCGGCGAGGTTGGCCTCGTTGTCCACCACCAGTGCGGGGACGCCGGGCACCTGCTCGATCAGCGGGGGGTGCTCGGCGAGCAGGGCGGGCACCGGCACGTCCTGCCAGCCGAGGTTCGGCGCGAGCCGGACCAGACCGGCGTCGTCCACCAGGCCGGGCACCGCGAGCGCGGCCCCGACCAGTGTGAGGCCCTGATCGGCGGCGTCGTCGCGGGCGGCCCCAGCCATCTCGACCAGCTGTGCCAGCGCGTCGGCGGGGGCCACCGGACGCAGGTCGGCCCGGTGCACGGTGCGGTGCCGGACCTCACCTGCGAGGTCCACCACGCAGACCGCCAGGTAGTCGACGTTGACCTCCAGGCCGAGCCCGGCCGGCCCCTGGTCGGCCAGGACCAGCCCGCGGGCCGGACGGCCGGCACCGGAGCGGGGAGCCGGGTCGGACTCGCTGACCAGCTGGCCGGCGAGCAGGTCCTCGACCACCGCGGACACGGTTGCTCTGGTGAGGCCGGTCGCGGTCGCCAGGTCGGCTCGGGACGGAGGGCGTTCGGCCGCGGCGATCCGGCCGAGCACCAGGGCGAGGTTGAGCTCGCGCAGACTGCCCTGACGGACTGCGCCGGCCGGGGCGTGGGTGAGGCTCACCCCTTGACAGTGCCATAGGGTGGGCAAATAATTCAATCGCTGAACAAATAGAGGACAACACCACCCCGGAGGTTGCTCATGGCACCCCGTCCCACCCCCGCCGACAAGTTCTCCTTCGGGCTCTGGACCGTGGGCTGGCAGGCCCGCGACCCGTTCGGTGACGCCACCCGTCCCGAGCTCGACGCGGTCGAGGCAGTCCACCGGCTCGCCGAGCTGGGCGCGTACGGCATCACCTTCCACGACGACGACCTGATCCCGTTCGGCGTCGACGCGGCCACCCGTGACCAGCACATCGCCCGGTTCCGCAAGGCCCTCGACGAGACCGGCCTGGTGGTGCCCATGGTCACCACCAACCTCTTCACCCACCCGATCTTCAAGGACGGTGGCTTCACCAGCAACGACCGCGACGTCCGCCGGTACGCGCTGCGCAAGGTGCTGCGTCAGGTCGACCTGGCCGCCGAGCTGGGCGCCAGCACCTTCGTCATGTGGGGTGGCCGCGAGGGCTCCGAGTACGACCTCGCCAAGGACGTCCGGGCCGCGCTGGACCGCTACCGCGAGGCCGTGGACCTGCTCACCCAGTACTCCATCGACAAGGGCTACAACCTGCGGTTCGCCCTGGAGCCCAAGCCCAACGAGCCGCGCGGCGACATCCTGCTGCCGACCATCGGGCACGCGCTCGGTTTCATCTCCCAGCTGGCCCACCCGGAGCTGGTCGGCCTCAACCCGGAGGTCGGCCACGAGCAGATGGCCGGGCTCAACTACGCCCACGGCATCGCCCAGGCGCTGTGGCAGGGCAAGCTGTTCCACCTGGACCTCAACGGCCAGCGCGGCATCAAGTACGACCAGGACCTGGTCTTCGGCCACGGTGACCTGATGAACGCGTTCGCCCTGGTGGACCTCCTGGAGAACGGCGGCCCCAACGGCGGGCCGGCCTACGACGGCCCCCGGCACTTCGACTACAAGCCGTCCCGCACCGAGGACATGGAGGGGGTGTGGGCCTCCGCGGCGGCCAACATGAGCACCTACCTGCTGCTCAAGGAGCGGGCGGCGGCGTTCCGCGCCGACCCCGAGGTGGTCGAGGCGCTCGCCGCCAGCAAGGTCGGCGAGCTGAGCACGCCGACGCTCGGCGACGGCGAGGGCTACGAGGAGATCCTGGCCGACCGCTCCGCGTTCGAGGACGTCGACGTGGACGCGGTGGCCGCCCGGGGCTTCGCCTTCGTCCGGCTCAACCAGCTCGCCGTCGAGCACCTGCTCGGCGCCCGCTGAGGCCCCGCCATGCCGTTGGTCGCAGGCGTTGACTCGTCCACCCAGTCCTGCAAGGTGGTGATCCGGGAGGCGGAGACCGGCGCCCTGCTCCGGCAGGGCCGGGCACCGCACCCGGACGGCACGGAGGTCGCCCCGGAAGCCTGGTGGCAGGCGCTACGTAGCGCCGCCGACCAGGCCGGCGGGTTGGCCGACGTGGCGGCGATCTCCGTCGCCGGCCAGCAGCACGGCATGGTGTGTCTCGACGAGGACGGCCGGGTGGTCCGCCCGGCGCTGCTGTGGAACGACACCCGATCCGCCGACGCCGCCGCCGACCTCATCGAGGAGGCCGGCGGCGGCGCGGCCGGGAGTCGGTTCTGGGCCGAGGCCACCGGCAGCGTTCCGGTGGCCAGCTTCACCCTCACCAAGCTGCGATGGCTGGCCAGGCACGAACCGGAGCTGGCCGCCCGGGTGGCCGCCGTCTGCCTGCCACACGACTGGCTGACCTGGCGGCTGGCCGGCGCACCAGGGTTGGACGCGCTGCGTACCGACCGGGGTGACGCCAGCGGCACCAGCTACTGGTCGCCAGCCACCGGCCAATACCGGCTGGACCTGCTGGAGCAGGGCTTCGGTCGGCGGTTGGTGGTGCCCGAGGTGCTTGGTCCGGCGGAGTCTGCGGGAAAGCTGTCCGACGGCCTCGGCGGGCCGGGCGGCGCGCTGCTCGGCGCGGGCACCGGGGACAACGCCGCCGCCGCGCTGGGCGTCGGCGCCGGCCCGGGTGACGTGGTCGTCTCGATCGGCACGTCCGGCACCGTGTTCAGCGTCGCCGACGTGCCGGCCGCCGACGAGAGCGGGGCCGTCGCGGGCTTCGCCGACGCGTCCGGCCGTTTCCTGCCGCTGGTCGCCACGCTCAACGCTGCCCGGGTGCTGGACGCTGCCGCCACGATGCTCGGCGTCAACCTGGACGAGCTGGCCGAGCTGGCGCTCTCCGCGCCAGCCGGTGCGGACGGGCTGGTCATGGTGCCCTACCTGGAGGGTGAGCGGACGCCGAACCGACCGCTCGCCACTGGTGCCGTGCACGGCCTGACCCTGCGCACGTCGACCCCCGCGCACCTTGCTCGGGCCGCCGTCGAGGGCATGCTCTGCGCGCTCGCCGACGGACTGGACGCGTTGACCGCGCAGGGTGCCACCGCCCGCCGGGTCATCCTGGTCGGCGGCGGGGCCCGGTCGGCCGCCGTGCGTCAGATCGCCCCGCAGGTCTTCGGCTGCCCGGTCGTCGTCCCGCCAGCCGGGGAGTACGTCGCCGACGGCGCCGCCCGCCAGGCCGCCTGGGTCGCCCTGGGTGGCGCCGCGCCGCCGGTCTGGGCGGTAGAGGGCACCGAGGAGTACGCGGCGGCGGCCGTCCCCGCCGTCCGCGACCAGTACGCCGCGGCGCGCGGGTTGGTGCTCGACCGGCGCTGACCGTCGGGATCGACGCGGGTGGGTGCCGGTCGACGGTGACCGGCACCCACCCGCGTGACGACCTCCTTTGCGCGGTCTGGTTGGCTGCCGGTCATGACGGTGACCAGTGGCGGGCGCGGCCTGCGCCCGCACGCTCGGGGCGGTGGGCGGGCGCACCGGTTGTACAGCGTCGTGGTGTTCGTGCTGCTCGCCTCGCTGGACAACGTGGCGATCGGGCTGGTCCCCCCGCTGTACGGCCCGATCTCCGACGCGTTCGAGGTGTCCGGTCGGCTGCTCGGCGTGGTCACCGCGGTCAGCTTCCTGGTCAGCGCGGTGGCGGCGGTCGGCTGGGCGTACGTCGGGGACCGCACGAACCGCAAACCGCTGCTCATGGTGGGCACACTGCTCTGGGCGGCCGGCACCGGCGGTAGCGCGCTCGCCGGCGGCTACCTGACGTTCCTGGCCGCGCAACTGGTCGCGGCGGTCGGCCTCGGCGCGGTCGGCTCGGTGGGCTTCTCCGTGGTCACCGACCTGATCTCACCGACCCGGCGCGGGCTGGTGATGAGCTTCTGGGGGCTCTCCCAGGGGGTCGGCACCCTGGCGGGCACCCTCGTCGGCGGGCTGCTCGGGGCGGCCGACTGGCGTCGGCCGTTCCTGCTGTTGACCGGCGTCGGCCTGGTCGCCACCCTGGCCTACCTGTTCACGTACGACATCCGGCGTGGCCAGAGCGAGCCGGAACTGGCCGGCAGGTTGGACGCCGGCGCCGAGTACGACTACCGGATCAGCCGCGCCGACCTGCCGCGCATCCTGGCCCGGCGGACCAACAGGTGGCTGATCCTGCAGGGTCTGACCGCGCAGGCCGCGTTCGGCTCGTTGGTCTGGCTGCCGGTGCTCTTCGCCGAACGGGCCGAGGCCCAGGGCTACTCCACGTCGACCGCCGTGGTGGTGGGCAGCGTCTTCGCCACCCTGTTCCAGCTCGGTGGGGTGCTGTCCATCGTGGGCGGGCTGATCGGTGACGCCGTGCAACGGCGTACCCCACGAGGGCGGGCACTCGTCGCCTCGATCGGCATCCTCGCCGCGCTGCCGTTCTACCTGGTGTTGTTCTTCGTTCCGGTGACCATCGACGTGCCGGACGGCGCGAGCGGCGGCGCGGTGATCGGTGCGGTGCTGACCAGTGTCTTCACCGAGCCGTCGGTCGGGCTGAGCCTGCTCACCGCGATCGTGGCGCTCGCGTTGACGTCGGCGAACTCGCCGAACTGGTTCGCGCTGATCGCCGACGTCAACCCGCCGGAGCACCGGGGCACGGTCTACAGCCTGGGCAACCTGGTCAACGGGGTCGGTCGCGCGGCCGGCAACGGGCTGGTCGGGGTGGCCTTCCAGGCGCTGCGAGCGGCATTCCCGCCACCGCTGAACTTCGCCGTCGGGCTGGCCGCGTTCCAGCTTTTCTTCATCCCGACCGGTGTCATGTACTGGCTCGCCTCGCGGACCTCACCGGCGGACATCGACAACGTGCACGACCTGCTACACACCCGAGCCGACCGCCTCTGACGCGCCGAGCTGCGCCGCGCCCGCGCTGCGTTGCCCGCGCCCCGCGCTGCGTTGCCCGCGCCCCGCGCTGCGTTGCCCGCGCCCCGCGCCGTGCTGCCCGCGCCCCGCGCCGTGCACGCCTCAAGATCGCGCTACTTCCTGGTTCTAGTTGCCTTCCGGCGGGCCGAGGCCACTACATCCTGGAAGTAGCGCGATCTCGAGGGTGCGGGCGGTGCGGGGCACGGCCCGCGGGCACGGCCCGCGGGCGCGGGGCGTGAATCGTTGACGACATCAGCTCCACAGCGGGCCGCCCCGCACCGACCGGCCCGCCCGCGAGTACCGCTCGGCGGGGCGGGCCGGTCGGTGCGAGATCAGCCTCGCAGCCAGACGGTCACGTCGGCCGGGACCGCGCCGTCGTCGTCCAGGGGCGCGCTGGCGGCGAGCACCTCGGCACCGGCCGGCAGCGGCACCGGGGCGGCACCGAAGTTGGTCAGCACGGTCAGCTCACCGTTGCGGAAGCTCAGCACCTCGTCGCCGGAGGACAACCACTCCAGGGTGCCGCGACCCAGACCGTGTGAGCGGCGCAACCGCAACGCCGTGCGGTACAGCTCGTACGTGGAACCGGGCACGTCGCGTTGGCGGTCCAGCGCGTACTCCGCCCAGAGGGCAGGCTGCGGCAACCAGCTCGCGTCGGTCGGCCCGAAGCCGTACGACGGGGCGTCGGCCTCCCACGGGATCGGCACCCGGCAGCCGTCCCGGCCGCGCTGGGTGTGCCCACTGCGGGCCCAGGTCGGGTCCTGCCGGGCCTCGTCGGGCATGGTGGTGTGCTCGGGCAGCCCCAGCTCCTCACCCTGGTAGAGGTACGCCGAGCCGGGCAGCGCCAGCATCAGCAGGGTGGCCGCCCGGGCCCGGCGCAGACCGAGGGCGGCGTCCGGCTGCGGGTCGCCGATGCCGATGCCGTTGGGGCGTACGGTGCCGACCGGCAGGCCGAGCCGGGAGGCGTGCCGCACCACGTCGTGGTTGGACAGCACCCAGGTGGTCGGCGCGCCGACCGAGTCGGTCGCCTCCAACGAACGGGTGATCACCGCGTACTGGGCCGGTGCGCTCCACGAGGCGAGCAGGTACTCGAAGTTGAACGCCTGGTGCATCTCGTCCGGGCGGACGTAGCGGGCCAGCCGCTCGGCCGGTTCCACCCAGGCCTCGGCGACCAGCACCCGCTCGCCGGGGTAGCTGTCCAGGACCTGCCGCCACTGCCGGTAGATCTCGTGCACGCCGTCCTGGTCCCACATCGGCGGGCGGGGCTTGTCGATCTCGTTGCCGGAGAGGATCTCCTGCGGTTCCTGCCAGTCGGCCAGGTCGGCCTGCTTGATGAGGCCGTGCGCCACGTCGACCCGGAAGCCGTCCACGCCGCGGTCCAGCCAGAAGCGCAGCACGTCCAGGAACTCCGCGTGCACCTCCGGGTTGTCCCAGTTGAGGTCGGGCTGCCCGGTGTCGAACAGGTGCAGGTACCACTGGCCGGGCTGTCCGTCGGCGTCGACCGTCCGGGTCCAGGCCGGGCCACCGAAGACGCTCTGCCAGTCGTTCGGCGGCTGGTCGCCGGTCGGACCACGGCCGTCCCGGAAGATGTACCGCGACCGCTCCGCGCTGCCGGGCGCGGCCGGCAGCGCGGCCTGGAACCAGCGATGCGCCGAGGAGGTGTGGTTCGGGACCAGGTCGACGATCACCCGCAGGTTGCGGGACCGGGCCTCGGCGATCAACTTGTCCGCGTCGGCGAGGGTGCCGAACAGCGGGTCGATGTCGCGGTAGTCGGCCACGTCGTAGCCGGCGTCGGCCTGCGGCGAGGGGTAGAAGGGAGAGAGCCACACCGCGTCCACGCCCAGCTCGACCAGGTGGTCCAGGCGGGCGGTGATGCCGGGCAGGTCACCGATTCCGTCCCCGTCCGAGTCGGCGAACGAGCGGGGGTAGATCTGGTAGATGGCGGCCTCGGTCCACCAGCCGGTGGCCGGGTGACCGGAGGGGGTCTGCTGCGTCGGGTCGGTGTTCAGGGTCGTCTCCCGTGTTGCGGTGTTTGGATTTCAGTGTGCCCGGGGCGGTGCGGTCGAATCCCGGACCACCAACCGAGTGGGCAGGACCACCGGAGTGTCGCAACCGGCGCGCCGCTGACTGACGATGGGGCCCGGCGGTCGGGCCCCGAGCGGGTCGAGCAGCATCTGGGCGGCCAGCCGGCCCTGCTCGGCGGCGGGCTGGGCGACAGTGCTGAGCCCGAGCACACCGGCCAGGTCGTGGTCGTCGATGCCGACCACGCTGACGTCCTGCGGCACCCGCAGTCCGACGTCGCGCAGGGCGGTCATCGCGCCCATCGCCATCTCGTCGCAGGCGGCGACGATCGCGGTCGGTGGCTCGCCGCGGGCCAGCAGCTCGGCGGTGGCCCGGTTGCCGCCGTCGATGGTGAAGGTGGACTCGATGTCCAGGGTGGGGTCGGGTCGCAGGCCGGCGGAGCGCAGCGCCGCCTGGTAACCCCGACGTCGGTCGAGGTGGGTGGTGAAGGCCAACTCGTCGTCCGGGTCGCCGGAGATGTGGGCGATCCGGTGATGGCCGAGGTCGATCAGATGCTTGGTCGCGACCCGCGCGGCCGCCACGTCGTCGATGCGTACGCACGGCCAGTTGGGCACCCTGCTGCCCGAGCTGATGGTGACGCCGGGCAGTTCCAGTGTGGCCAGCGCGGTCAGGTCGGCCGGGCGCAGGGGCGTGGCGACCAGCATCATGGCGTCCACCCGCTTGTGCAGGTTGGCCGTACGCAGGACCCGCTGGCGGACCTGCTCCCGGCCGCCCAGGTTGTAGAGCAGCAGGTCGTAGCCGGACTGGTGGAGGTACTCCTCGACCGCCTCGACGACGGTGCTGAAGAACCAGCGGGTGATCCGGGGGACCACCACGGCGACCGTGCCGGTCCGGCCGCCGGCGAGCCGGGACGCGCTCGGTGAGACCTCGTAGTCGAGTTGCTCGGCGGCGGCGAGTACCCGGCGTCGGGTGGCGGCCGAGACCGTCGGTAGTCCGCGCAGCGCCCGCGAGACGGTGGCCGTGGACACGCCGGCCAGCCGGGCCACATCATCGATCCTCGTCACGGTTTCCCCCGCTCGGTGCCCGGAGCGTCCGCCGCCGCCCGAGGGGCCAGGCGGCGGCGGACGCGCGGGTCAGCCCTTGACGCTGCCGGCGAGCAGACCTCGCACGAAGAAACGCTGCAGGGACAGGAACACGATGAGCGGTACGACGATGCTGACGAACGCACCGGCGGTGAGGCGCTGCCACTCGTTGCCTCGGGTGCCGGCCATCTCGGCGAGCCGGACGGTCAGCGGGGCGGTCTCATCGCCGCCGCCCGCGAAGATCAGCGCCACCAGCAGGTCGTTCCAGACCCAGAGGAACTGGAAGATGCCGAACGCCGCCAGCGCTGGGGTGATCAGCGGCAGCACGATGGTGCGGAAGATCTTCGGGTGGGTGGCCCCGTCGACCCGGGCCGCCTCCATCAGGTCCCCCGGCAGTTGCGAGATGAAGTTGTGCAGCAGGAACACGGCGAACGGAAGCGCGAAGCAGGTGTGGGCGAACCACACCTGGGCGAACTTCTGCTCGTCGACCAGGTCCCAGGCCGGCATCAGGGTGACGCCGCCGAGGCTGACCCCGGTGGAGAAGAACCTCAGCAGCGGCACCAGGGCCATCTGCAACGGCACGATCTGCAACGCGAAGATCGCGATGTAGACCCAGTCCCGGCCGCGGAAGTTGATCCACGCCAGCGCGTACGCGGCGAGGCACGCGAAGGCGAGCGGGAAGAGCACCGACGGGATGGTGATCGCCAGCGAGTTGATGAAGGAACCGGCGAGCTGCCCGGAGGACGACGAACGCCCGAACAGGACCTGCTCGTAGTTCTCGAAGGTGAACTGCGGGTTGGTGAACGAGGTCCACCAGCCGGTGGTCTTGATCTCGTCCTCCGGTCGGAGGGAGGAGACGAGCAGGCCGAAGGTCGGGATGGTCCAGACCACCGCGATGACGATCGAGACGAGCGTCGCGGTGCGGCTGTTCAACCGCTTGCGGACCCGGCCGGCCGTGGTGGTCGGGGTGCCGTCGGTCTTCTGGGTGCCGGCGGCGACGGTGGGCGTTGCGGTGGTCATCTCAGCCCTCCCGCTGTTGACGGAGGTTACGGACCTGGTAGATCACGACCGGGATGACCAGGAGGAAGAGGAAGACCGCGAGCGCGGAACCCCGCCCGTTCTCGCTGTACCGGAACGCCTGGTTGTACATCTCGTTGGCGATCACGCTGGTGTCGTAGTTGCCGTTCGTCGAGGTCCGGACGATGTCGAAGACCTTGAGCGTGGCGATCGTGAGGGTCACCATCACGACGATCAGCGCCGGTCGGATGCTCGGCATGGTGATCTGCCAGAACATCTGCCACGGGCTGACACCGTCGAGCCGGGCGGCCTCGACGATGTCGCCGGGGATCGCCTTGATCGCGGCGGAGAGCACCACCATGGCGAAGCCGGCCTGGATCCAGACCATGATGACGATCAGCAGCAGCGTGTTCAGCGGCGATTCGAGCAGCCACTGCTTGGGCTCACCGCCCAGGCTGACCACGATCTGGTTGAGCAGACCGATCTGGTCGCCCTCACCTCGGTAGGCGTAGACGAACTTCCAGATGATGCTGGCGCCGACGAAGGAGATGGCCATCGGCAGGAAGATCAGTGACTTGGCCACGGCCTCGAAGCGGGCCTTGTCCACCAGTACGGCGTAGATCAGGCCGAAGCCGGTCGCCACCAGCGGGACCAGGAGCACCCAGATCAGGGTGTTGATCAGGACCCGGACGATCGCGTCGTCGGAGAACATCCAGCCGAAGTTGTCCAACCCCACCCACTCCGTGCTGGTCCTGTTCATCAGGGAGAGCAGCACGGTGCGGATGGCCGGCACGACCAGACCGATGGTGAGCAGCAGCAGCGTCGGCAGCAGGAAGAAGAGCGCGAAGATCCCCTCCCGCTGCTTGGGTCGACGGGGAAGTGGAGCACCACCCACCGAGGCGGCGACGAGCTGCGCCTCCCGTCGCCGGGCGAACCAGGCCGGCACCACGTCGAGCAGCAGTAGGAGACCACCCACCACCAGCACGAAGGCGACCAGCCCGTACATCAGCATGAGGAGCTTCGGCTGCTGATCGGCGAAGTCGAACTCCATCAACCCTCCCTTCCAGGTCCACCGCGGCCGGTGGCCCGGCCCGCGTCAGCGGACCGGGCCACCGCCGGGATCACTTAGGCCAGCTGCTCTCGATGCCCTGGAGCACCGGGGCGGTCGCCTTGCCGTTCAGCCACTCGACCATGCCCTTCCAGAACGTTCCCGCGCCGACGGCGGCCGGCATCAGGTCGGATCCGTCGAAGCGGAAGGTGCCCGTCTTGTCCTGGAGGATCTGGACGGAGAGCTTGTCGATCGGGCTGGCGACGTTGGCGATGTCCAGCTTGTTGTTCGCCGTCACCCAGTTGCCGAGCTTCGCGCGGCTGTTCACGTACTCCGCCGAGACGAGGTAGGTCTGCACGGCCTGGACCTCGGGACGGTCGGCGTAGCCGACGACGAACTCGCCTGCGCCCAGCACCGGCTTGCCCTTGGCCGGGTCGATGGCCGGGAAGTAGAAGGCGAACGCGTCGCCGTCCTCGGCCACCTTGGTGCCCTCGGGGAACTGGTTGGCGTAGAACGACGCCTGTCGGTGCATCGCGCACTTGCCGGTGGTCACCGGCAGGCCCGCCTCCTGGAAGGCGGTGGTGGTGATGCTCTTGACGCCGCCGAAGCCGCCGTTGACGTACTTCTCGTTCTTGAGGATGCTGCCGGCGCGGTCGACCGCGTCGACGATCTTCGGGTCGTTGAACGGGATGGCGTGGGTGGTCCACTGGTCGTAGACCTCGGGACCCTGCGTACGCAGGACCACGTCCTCGATCCAGTCGGTGGCCGGCCAGCCGGTGGCGTCACCGGACTCGACGCCCGCGCACCACGGCTTCGTGCCGCTGGCGGCGATCTTGTCGCTCAGGGCGATGAGCTGGTCCCAGGTGGTCGGGATCTCCCAGCCCTTCTCCTTGAAGGTCTTCGGCGAGTACCAGACGAAGGACTTCACGTTGGCGCCGAGCGGCACGCCGTAGAGCGTCCCGTTCACGGTGCCGTACTTCAGCCAGTCGGCCGGCATGTTCTGCTCGGCGAGGGCCTTGGTGTCGGCGCCGAGGGACTTCAGCTTGCCGGCGTCCGCGAATCGCTTCACCAGGCCCGGCTGGGGCACGAAGGCGATGTCGGGGGCGTTGCCGCCGTCGACCCGGACGGGGAGCTGCGCCTCGAACTCGCCGCTGCCCTCGTAGTCGATCTCGATGCCGGTGCAGTCCTCGAACGTCTTCCAGGAGTTCCTGAGCAGGTCGGCCTCGGCGTCACGGATGGACGCGTAGATGGAGACCTTCTTGCCGTCGTGGCCCTCGTACTTGTCGTATGCGGCGCACTCCGCGGAGCCCGCTTTGCTGCTCTTCTTGTCGTCGCCGGTACCACAGGCGGTGGCGCTGAGCGCCAGCCCGAGTACACCGGCGATCACGAAGGCCTGGCGTGGTCTGGTAAAGACCGCCATGCCGTCCTCCTTCCTAGCCGGCGCGGTCGTGCTGGTGACCTGTCGCCGGTCCGATTGGGCGTGCACACATGTAAGCGCTTGCATCCGGCCCGGTCCACCCCCTGTCAGACACGAGCGAGTAACAATCCGGAAACCTGCGGTCTGCCTGGTGGGCGCGCTCCCGGGACAAGCTGAGGACTCTTTCGAAGATTGACGATATCTGTCAGGCTGGCCACCTCGGATCGAAGGTTTTCGACATAGGAGGAGCTGTATGCGAAAGCGGTGGATCAGCCTGCTGGTGACGGGTCTCTTGGTCGGGGGAGCAGTGGCGCCGGCGACACCCGCGCTGGCCGCGCCGACCTTCAGGGTGCCGTTCCCGTGCGGGCAGACCTGGTCCGGGCAGACCCGGTCGGACCACAGCCCGGCCTACGCGGTCGACTTCAACCGCACCGACGACTCCGGCGACCCGGTGGTCGCCAGCGCACCCGGCACCGTCGACCGGGTCACCGACCTCGGCGGCACCAGCTACGGCAAATACGTCCGAATCAACCACGGGGGCGGTTACAGCACCTACTACGCGCACCTCAGCGGCTTCAACGTCTCGGTCGGGCAGACGGTCGGGTACGGCAAGGTGATCGGCTGGGTCGGCAGCACCGGGGGATCGACCGGCCCGCACCTGCACTACGAGCAGCGCCTCAACGGTGCCGACATTCAGGTCCGCTTCAACGGCACCCTGGCGCTGTACTGGGGCACCAAGAGCTACACCAGTGGCAACGGGTGCTCTTCGGGCAGCGGCAACGGCACTGTCGACACCAGCGGCACGCCGCTGACCGTCCGTTCCGGCCCCGGCACCGGGTACGCCTCGGTGGGTACCGTCGCCGACGGCACCCGGGTGACCATCGCCTGCCAGACCAGCGGCACCACGGTCACCGGCACATACGGCACCAGCTCGATCTGGGACCGGATCGGCTCCGGCCGGTTCATCGCGGACGCGTACGTGTACACCGGCTCCGACGGATACATCCCCGGCGTGCCCCGCTGCTGACCCGGTGACGGCCACGGTCCCCGGCGGACGCCGCCGCCGGGGACCGTGCGGTCAGTTGTTCAGCTGCCAGATCGACAGGTTCAACGCGGCGGCGAAGGTGACCCAGGCCCAGTACGGCAGCATCAGCGCCGTCGCCACCCGGGACACCCGGGCGAACAGCACCACGGTCAGGCCGATCGCCAGCCACATCAGCACGATCTCGGCGAACGCCAGCCCGTACTGCCCCGCGCCGAAGAACAGCGGGGTCCAGATCGCGTTGAGCACCAGTTGGGCGGTCCACGCCCAGAGGGCGGGGGAGAAGCCGACCCGGCGCCAGACCAGCCAGCCGGCCACCGCGATCAGCGCGTAGAGCAGCGACCAGACCGGGCCGAACAGCCACGACGGCGGGGCCCAGCTGGGCTGCCGTAGGTTCGCGTACTCCGCGGTGGTGCCCTGCACGCCCAGCCCGCCGATCGCGGCGGCCACGAAGACCGCCGCCGCGAAGCCAGCGAGGGCCCACCACGCTCGCCGCCCGGAGGTCGCCGGCGCGTCCTGAGACATCTCCATCGTCGAGATATTTCCCATCGGGGTCGGATCAAACCGCCGAGCGGGAGGGTGGTTCACGGGGCCGGCCAGCCACGAAAAAGCGCCGGGATCGCCACGGCCGATGCTTCTGTCGGGAGGACGAAGCTTCGGTCGCGGCGACCCCGGCGGGTCCCGGTGTCGAGGCGTATGAGCGCTAATTGAAAATGCTGACGCCACCCGGGCCGACCAACAGCCCGACGACGATGAGGACGATGCCCCACAGGATCTGCCGGCGGAACAGCGCGAGGATGCCGGCGACCACGAGTACGACTGCGAGAATCCAGAGAATCAGCTCCATGACCTCTGACTACCCGACTGGCCGATCGGGGAAACCTGGTCGGTGTCGAGTTGATCGCCAACGTGGAAGACGCTGTACGCCTGCTTGATCACCGGGTGCGCGACGTTGCGGACTCGTACCCCGCCGGGGGTAGTGCCGCGTTCGGTGCCGGCGTGCGCGTGCCCGTGCACGGCCAGCGCCGTGGGCGCCGAGTCGATCGCCTGCCCCAACTGGTACGACCCCAGGAACGGGTAGATCTCCAACGGCTCGCCGACCAGCGTGTCCGGCACCGGCGAGTAGTGCGTGAGCGCGACCAGCATGTCGCAGTCCAGTGAGCGCAGCGCCGCACCGAGCCGGTCCGCGCTGTCGGTGGTGGTCCGCACGAAGGCCTTCATCTCCGGCTCGCCGAAGTCACTGGCGCACCGCCCGGCGAACCCGCCGCCGAAGCCCTTGACGCCGGCGATGCCGAGCCGGCCACCCGCGCAGTCCAGCACGACGCCGTTGCCCTCCAGCACGGTGATGCCCGCGTCCTCCAGCACCTTGACCACCTGTGGCACCTGGTCACACTGGTGGTCGTGGTTGCCCAGCACGGTCACCACCGGTACGGCCAACCCACCGAACTCCTCTGCCACGCAGCGCGCCTCGGCCTCGGTGCCGTGCCGGGTCAGGTCACCGGCCAGCAGCAGCACGTCGGCGCACTCCGGCAGCTCCTCCAACGCCGGTCGGAACCGGCCGACCACGTCCTCGTCCAGATGCACGTCGCCCACAGCGGCAAGCCGGATCACCATGGAACCTCCTCAGGGCAGTTGCTCGATCTCCGTGGGCGCCTGGGCGCCGATCACACCGATGTCGCTGGTGATCGGCACGTCCGGGAAGCGCTCGGACACCCGACGCAGGATCTCCTCCCGCCGGTGCGGGCTCTCCACCTCGCCGTAGAGCACGAGGGCGCGTTCGCGGCGAACCACTGTGATCCCCTGTTCGGCGACGGCGGGGTCCTCGACGAGCAGCCGTTGGATCTCCGCCTCGACGTACTCGTCCGGTGGGTCGGCACCGATGTCGCGATCGGTCACGATGTCCCCTCTCCTGGCTGGGTGCCGGCTGCCGGCACCACCTCCAGCCGGTCCAGCAGCACCAGGAACGCCTCGGCGTACGGCGAGTGCTGCGTCTCCTTGCGTACCCGTTCCCAGTCGATCTGCTCCCGCAGCGAGCGGGCCAGCGGCAGCCCGCGGGCGAAGTCGCAGTAGTGCTGGGAGAAGCTGAGCAGTTTGTGCACCATCAGCTGGGTCGCGGACAGCACCGGCATGTGAATCGCGTCCACCGGTCGGATGACCGTGTCGGCGAACGTCTCCTCGGTCACCGGCGTCTCGATCGGCCGGTGGATCAGGTCCACCATCCGGCCGTCGTCGAAGACCTTCACCAGCCAGTCCTCCGGTGGACGCTCGGCGACGAAGCCGGCGGCCACCAGGGCCTCCAGTGCCTCTTCCACGTCGGCCTCCCGGATCAGGAAGTCGACGTCGTGATCACTGGAGTGGCCCCCGTGGGCGTAGACCGCGAAGCTGCCGCCCAGGGCGAACGGAATCTCGGACTGCTTGAGCACGGCGGCGACCTTCTTGAGGGTGTGCACAAGACTCTCGTCTCCGCGCTCAGCCATCTGGTTCTCCCGTCGTCGTGTTGGTGGACCGGCGGTTGGATTTCGAACTCCGGTACCCGGCATTCCGGTCGTCCACACCTGCTGGTGTCTCGGTCGGGCGTCAACAGGGATGAAGCACCACAAACCTCGCGGACCAGGTGCGCGGGTCGGATAACCTGTGGAGAGTGGCCAGATCATCGGGGATGCGACGACGCAAGGCCCGATTGCGCACCGTCGCCCTGATCGGGATCGACGGTTCGGGCAAGACCACGCAGGCACACCGGCTGGCCGACGCGCTGAATGCCGCCGGACGCCCCGCCACCTACCGCCGCAACGCCAGTGGCCGCCGCTGGCTCGGCCGACTCGCCCAACGCCTCGGCCGACCGGACGCGCAACGGCTCGTCGGTCGCGACGGCGTGCTGGCCGTGGAGTCGGTGCTGCGCTGGCTGGCCATCGCCATCGCCCTGCTCAGCTGTCTGCTCACCGGCCGGACGGCGGTGATGGACCGCTACTCGGCCTGCCAGTACGCGAGCATCCGCGCGCACGGCGGGCAGCGCTGGGAGCGGCTCGCCCGGGCCGGCTACCGGCTGTTCCCGACGCCGCAGGTGACCTTCCTGCTCGCCGTCGACCCGGCGGAGGCGTACCGGCGCATCGAGAAACGCGGTACCGACCACGAGACGATGGGGTGGCTGACCGCCGCCGACACCGCCTACCGGGCACTGCCCGAGTACCCCAGCTTCGTGCTGGTGGACGCGGGCCGCCCGGCCGAGGAGGTGACCGAGCAGATTCAGGCGCACCTGGAGACCTGGCTTCCGCCGTCCGCCTCGGGCGGAGAGGACGTCGGCCCTGTGGTGGCTCAGGCCCGCCCGTAGACCGGCACGGTGGCGCCACTGGTCGGGGCGGAATCGGCCGACGCGAGGAACCGGATCACCGGCGCGATCTCGGCCGGGGTGACCCAGCGGGAATGGTCGGCGTCGGGCTGGGCCGCCCGGTTCGCCGGGGTGTCGATGACGCTGGGCAGCACGGTGTTGCAGCGCACGTTCTGCGACCGGTACTCCACCGCGACCGCGTTGGCGAAGGCCAGAACCGCCGCCTTGGCCGTCGAGTAGCCGGCCGCACCGCGGAACGGGTTGACCGCCGCGCGGGCCGAGACGCAGACCACCGCGCCGCCGCCGGACGCCACCAGGTGCGGCAGCGCTGCCTGGGTGACCAGGTAGGTCGGCCGCAGGTTGACGGTGAGCATCCGCTCGAACTCCTCGACCGGGGTCTCGTGCACCAACCCGCCGCTGGCGTACCCCCCGACGAGGTTGACCACCGCGCGCAGCGGCGCCGCCGGTTCGCCGGCCGCGGCCTCGACCGCCTGCGCCGCGCCCGCCGGCTCGCCCAGGTCCGCGACCACCCGGACCAGTCCGGCCGCCGCCGGCTCCGACCCGGGCCGGGCTTTCCGCTCCGGTACGACCACCCGCCAGCCCGCCTCGACGAACGCGGTGACGACCGCCCCGCCGAGCCCGCCGGAACCCCCGGTCACCAACACGCTGCGCTCTCCCATACGCCCCACGCTAGTGCCCCCGCCGCTTCGAGCCCCTCCGTCGATCATGACGTTGTTGCCGTGACACGCCGAGCTGAGTGGCAACAACGTCATGATCGCGGTCTGCCGTGGGCAGATTGGTTGGGACGTTCGGCCCTCGGGGGCGCAGGATCGGCGGATGCGCATCCTCATTCTCGGTGGCACCCGGTTCCTCGGTCGGGCGACGGCACGGCTCGCCGTCGAACAGGGGCACGAGGTGACCTGTGCGGCCCGGGGCGTGTCCGGGGCGGTGCCGGCCGGGGCGCGGTTCGTGGCGGCCGACCGCGATGACCCCGAGTCGCTCGTCCCGCTCGCCGCCGCGGGCTTCGACGCCGTGGTCGACGTGACCCGCCAGATCAGCCACGCCCGGCACGCGCTGGACGCGCTCGCCGACCACGTCGGCCACTGGTCGTTCGTGTCGACGATCTCGGTGTACGCGGACAACACCACCCCGGGCCAGAGCGCCGCGGACGCGCCCGTGCTGCCGGCCGCACCGGCGGACGTGGACGGTCCGGTCGGCCCGGACCACCGCTGGTACGGCGAGTGCAAGGTGAGCATCGAGGAGCTGGTCCGGGAGCGGATGGGCGTGGATCGTTCGTTCATCTGCCGGGCGGGGCTGATCGTCGGCGCAGAGGATCCGAGCGATCGTTTCCCGTACTGGGTGCGGCGGCTGTCGGCCGGTGGTGAGGTGCTGGCCCCCGGGCACCCGACCGATCGGGTGCAGTTCGTGGACGTCGCCGATCTGGCCGGTTGGCTGTTGCACGCCGCCGGCACCCGCCTCGGCGGCACGTACGACGGCAGCGGTCCGGCGATGTCCCGGGCCGAGATGTTGGCCGGGGTGGCCGCCGGGCTGGGCATCGCCGATCCGGCCTTCACCTGGGTCGACCAGGAGTTCCTGCTGTCCAACGACGTACGCGAGTGGTCGGGGGAGCGGGCGCTGCCACTCTGGGTGCGGCTGCCGGAGACCGCCGGCCTGATGGACCGGGACGTCCGAGCGGCCCTGGACGCCGGTCTGACGATCCGTCCGCTGGCCGACACCGTTCGGGCGACCGCGTCCTGGATGACCGCGCACCCGGCGGCCGTCCGGCAGGGTGGACTCGACCCGGCGGATGAGGCGGCGATCCTGGGGAAGTGGCAGGCTGTGCGGGACCGGTGATCCCGGCGATCGAAGTTTCCCCCACCTCGGACAGTCATAGTTGACGCTCACGCCTGGTGAAAGTAAGTTTCATCCGTGGCGAAGAGTGCGAAGATTTCTGCGAGTCACGAGCCCGGTGGGCTGATCGTCCACATCAGCGGGCTGTTGCCGTCGCTGTCGCCCGCCGAGCAGCGGGTCGCCCGGTTGGTGGTCTCCGACCCGGCGGCCGCCGCCCGTCGGACGATCACCGACCTCGCCACCGCAGCCGAGACATCCGAGGCGACCGTCATCCGGTTCTGCCGTTCGGTGGGCATGGACGGTTACCCCCAACTGCGCATCCGCCTCGCCGCCGAGGCCGCCCGCCGGATCGAGCCACCGGACGCCCGAGTGGTCGGCGGTGACATCCCGCCCGGCGCCGACCTCGCCCAGATCATCGCCACCATCGCGTTCAACGACGCCCGCGCCGTCGAGGAGACCGCCGAGCAACTCGACCCCGCCGTCTGCGAGCAGGTGGTCGAGGCGATCAGCGGTGCCGGTCGGATCGACATCTACGGCGCCGGCGCCAGCGGGTTCGTCGCCTCGGACTTCCAGCAGAAGCTGCACCGCATCGGCCGGATCGCCTTCTACTTCCCCGACGTGCACACCGCGCTGACCTCTGCAGCCCTCCTGGGCCGGGGGGACGTGGCGATCGGCATCTCGCACACCGGCACCACCTCCGACGTGATCGAGGTGCTGGAGCAGGCTCGTACCCGTGGTGCCGCGACAGTGGCGCTGACCAACTTCCCGCGCTCGCCGATCACCGACGTGGCGGACTTCGTGCTGACCACGGCGGCCCGGGAGACCACCTACCGCTCCGGCGCGACGGCCAGCCGACTGGCCCAGCTCACCGTGGTCGACTGTCTCTTCGTCGGGGTGGCCGCCCGCAACCGGGCCCGGGCCCGCAAGGCCCTGGAGGCGACCGCCGAGGCGGTTCAGTCGCACCGGGTGGGTGCCAACCGGAGGCGGGCATGACGGCCGGTGCGGAGATGCCCGCACGGCCCGCTCGCCCCACGGTCCGGGTGGGTGCCCCCACCGAACGGCGTAACCCGCTCAGCGTCGACCTCGACCTGATGTCGACCCGGGACGTGCTCACCGTGATCAACGAGGCGGACCGGCGGGTGCCCGCTGCGGTCGCCGCGGTGCTCGACGAGATCGCCACCACCGTCGACCTGGCGGTCGCGGCGCTTCGCGGCGGTCACCGGGTGCACTACTTCGGGGCTGGCACCTCCGGCCGACTGGGCGTGCTCGACGCGGCCGAACTGGCCCCCACCTTCAACTCGCCCCGACACTGGTTCTGCGCGCACCTCGCGGGAGGCCCGGACGCCATGTGGCGGGCCGTCGAGGACGCCGAGGACGACGACCGGGGCGGCGCGGTCGAAGCGGCCAGTTGTGTACGGGCCGGCGACCTGGTGGTTGGTCTGGCGGCCAGCGGACGCACCCCGTACGTCCTCGGGGCGCTTGCCTCGGCCCGTACCAAGGGCGCTTCGACCGTGCTGCTCTGCGCCAATCCGGAGGCGGAGGCCGCCCGGTCGGTCGACGTGTTCATCGGGGTGGACACCGGACCCGAGGTGGTCACCGGGTCGACCCGGATGAAGGCGGGCACAGCGCAGAAGTTGGTGCTCAACACGTTCTCGACCGCCGTCATGGTGCGCCTGGGGCGGGTCTACTCGAACCTCATGATCGATATGGTGGCCACCAACGCGAAACTCCGCGGACGAATGATCTCGATTCTGGTCGAGGCCACCGGTTGCTCGGAGGAGCTCTCCCGGCAGGCCCTCACCGAGGCCGACGGGGACCTGAAGACGGCGCTCGTCGCCCTCGTCTCGGGCGCCGAGATCGCCGCCGCCCGGGCCGCGCTGGCCCGCTCGGCCGACCAGGTGCGCGGCGCCCTCGCCCTGCTCGCCTCATAGCGCCGCCCGCGCCGGGAAGCGAACCGTCCCTCGGATTGTTCATCTGGCCGGGGGGTAATAACACCCCCGTGAATGAACCGACCGGTCCACCGGTGCGTATCTGGCAGTGACCAGGATCGCATCGCGGTGGTGACCCGGGTCGCTGTGCCCCCACGGCGGGCGGTGTTGCCATGGTGCGGTAACCCGTACGTGGTGCCCAGTGGCGAGCCACCCGATGGGGTGCTGACAGCAAACATGGACCGTGCTCTCAGCTACTACTCAGGCATTCGTGACACTTTCGACTCACGACGAGGAATCCCCGACACGTCTCATCTGTTGTGTAGGTGTCAGCACCGATCGGCACAGCAGAAGTTACCAGGGGCTGACAGGTGTGGGGAATGGCAAGGAACCGGGCAACCGGCGCGAGCGAGGGGACCGTGGGCAACGTGGACAAGAACATCGGCATGCGAACCGACGAGGTTGCCGAGGAGCGCGACCTGGTCGGCGTCTACCTGCACGAGATCTCCCGGACGCCACTGCTGGACGCCGCCAAGGAGGTCGATCTCTCCAAGGCGATCGAGGCCGGCCTCTACGCCGAGCACCTGCTCGGTGAGGAAGCCCTTCCCGCCGGTGTCGACCGGGCCGACCTGGAATGGCTGGTCGTCGAGGGGGAGCGGGCGAAGGACCTATTCATCCGCGCCAACCTCCGACTGGTCGTGTCGATCGCCCGACGGTACGTGCGTTCGGGGATGCCCATGCTGGACCTGATCCAGGAGGGCAACACCGGCCTCGTCCGGGCGGTCGAGAAGTTCGACTACGAGCGCGGCTACAAGTTCTCCACCTACGCCACCTGGTGGATCCGGCAGGCGATCAGCCGGGCGATCGCCCAGCAGGAGCGCACCGTCCGTCTACCGGTGCACCTGGTGGAGGACGTCAACCGGATGCGCAACGTGGCCCGGCAGTTGACCCGTGAGCTGGGCAGCGACCCGGAGCCGGAGCAGATCGCCAACGCCCTCGGCGTCACCGTCGAGCGGGTGAACGAGCTGCGCCGTTGGTCGCAGGACACCGTCTCACTGGACACCCCGGTGGGCGACGACGGCGACACGAACCTCGGTGACCTGGTCGCCGACAGTGACGCGCCGTCGCCGGAGGACATCGTCCTCAGCGGCCTGGAGCGGCAGCGCATCGAGGGGCTGCTCAACCACCTCGACGACCGGTCCGCCGGCATCATGCGGGCCCGCTACGGGCTGGAGGACGGCCGGGAGCACTCGCTCACCGAGGTGGCGTCCCGGTTCTCGCTGTCCCGCGAGCGGATCCGGCAGCTGGAGATCCAGGCCCTCGGCCGGCTCCGCGAGCTGGCTCGTGCGGAGGGGCTGCAAGCAGCCTGACCTGGTAGTAATGACGGCGAACGGCCGGCGTCCGATAGGGGGACGCCGGCCGTTCGCCGTTTGCGGTCGTGGTTAGCGGACCCGGCCGTAACCCTGGATGGACATCATGTTCATGCCACGCTTGAGCACGTTGCGACCGGCGCTGGGCGCGTCGATCACCTGACCGTCGCCCACGTAGAGGGCGACGTGCCCGAGCCCGCTGTAGAACACCAGGTCACCGGGGCGTAGTTCGCCCCGCCCGATGTGGGCCACCGCGCTCCACTGCATCCGGGTGTTGTGCGGAAGGGACTTCCCGGCCGCCCGCCAGGCCGCCGAGGTCAGGCCGGAACAGTCGTAGCCGTTCGGCCCGTCGGCCGCCCAGATGTACGGCTTGCCGATCGCGCCGAACGCGTAACGCACCGCGGTGCCGGCAGCACCGGACACGGCGGGCACGTTCTTGGCCTCGGTCGTCGCCGCCTTGGGCTCGGGTCGCTCGGTGGCGGCCCCGTACGCCTGCCGGCGCAGCTCGTACAGCTTGGCCAGGTCCTGCTCGATCTGCTTCTTACCCGCGGCGAGCTGACGAGCCTGCGCGGCCTGCCGGGTCAACGTCGCGCCCAGGCGGGCCTTCTCGTCGAGCAGCCGCTGCTGGTCGGCCGTGAAGCCGGAGATGCGCTCCTGCCGCTGGCGGGTCAACTGCTCGATCGTGCCGAGCCGGTCCAGCAGCGCGGCCGAGCCGCCCGGGCGCAGCAGGGCGTCCGCGGTGCGCAGGCCGCCACTCTTGTACGCGGTGGAGGCGAGCTCCGCCACGTCGGCCCGGCTCTGCTCGACCTGCTGTTCGAGCGGGCTGATGCGGGTCTGTAATCGGGCCACGGCGGCCTCGTTTGCCTTGATCTCCTCACGCAGCTTGTTGTACGACTCGACGACCCGCTCCAACTCGGCCGAGGACGTCTCGATCCGGCGGGTCAGGTCGGCGGGGGACGGCTCGGCCTGGGCCACCGCCGTCGGGGCGATCAGCGCGGCCGACATGCCGACCAGCGCCACGGTGCGCAGCAGATTTCTCAGGGATGACAAGAGCGGAAGGCCCCTCTCCCACGGCCGCCGGGGCTGCTGACGCCCTCGACGACACCGGCCGGGGCCATCCGGGCGGACGGCACTGGGCCGGACCGGCTCGCCCAACCTAACCCGGGACGGTTGTCGCTCGCAGTTGAAGCAGGGGTGAAAGTTGGGGGAGTTGCCGGTCGGGCCGGTGGGTTGGGTGGCGTCATCGTGGCTGATGACGCCTCAGAACGAGGAAACAATGCCCCTTTCGCGAGCTAATGACGGATATACGACTTTCGTCGTTCCGGGCGTATGCCGCCGGAGCCCTGGCCGCCATAACCGATAAAACCTGAAATGGATGCTGTTTCTCGGCGATGTCACCCAGGCGTGACGAGCTGTCGGGACCCGGTAAATGCCCAGGTCGACTGGCGGGGCCGCAACACAATGAAGTCCGGAGCCGGGAATCCCGTCGACAGCCAGCGATGACTGTCGCCAGCGGGCCCACTCGGCCAACCGTCCCCTTCGGGAGGAACCGTGAATCGTGAAGGCGCAAAGACGCGACCGCCGCGAACGGTGCCGGGCGCCCGGTCGACCCTGCTGTACGCGAGGCCCGGCATCATCGTGACCGTCGACCGGTTCACCGTCGGTCGGAACAGCTACCGGGTCGCCGACCTGACCCATCTGCGTACCACCCGGGGTCCGCACGACCGGATCGCCGTCCGGGCCGTGGTCATCACCGCCAGCATGCTCGGCGGTGTGGGGGTGCTCCTCGGCTTCACCGGCGGTCTGCAACGCCTCACCGCCGAGGCGTACCTGATCCTCGGCGCGGTGCTCCTGCTCCCGGCCGCTCTCGCCCTGGTCGGCGATCGCTGGCGCCCACCGCCGCACGAACTGTGGGGGTGGTACCAAGGCTCGGAGGTGCTGCTGTTCAGTGCCGACGACGAACGGCAGTTCGGCCAGGTCACCCGGTCGCTGCTGCGGGCCCGGGAGGTCAACCGCTACGGCGGTTGGGTCGACCCGCTCGCGGAAGCGGACCCGTGGCGGCCCAACCGTTGACCCGACGGCGGCGGGCCGGAGCCGCGTCGGCCCACCGGCCGCTCAGCAAGCTCAGCGGGCGACCGGCTCCGGAGCCCGTTCCTGCTGCGGCGCGGCCACCCAGGCGCTGACCCGGCGCTCGGCGTAGAACGAGACGAACGGCACCGTGCCGGCCAGCATGACCAGGATCATCCGCTTCAGCGGCCAGTCGGCCCGGCGGCTGAGGTCGAACGCGGCCGCCAGGTAGACCATGTAGAGGAAGCCGTGCGCCTGACCCACTGTCTCCACCACGACGGGGTTGTCGAACGCGTACTTCAGTGGCATGCCGATCACGACCAGCAGGATCAGCACCACGCCCACGATCCAGGCGATCACGCGGTACCGGGTAAGGGCAGCGCCCACCTTCGTCCGTCCTTCCGAGCCCGGCTCAGCCGGGATAGTCACCGGGCCGGGCGCCCGGATTGGCGTTCAACCATGACAGGTAGTGGTTGTAGGCGGCCAGGTCGGTGTCCTCGACGACATCGCCGGTGGCCGGCACCCGGGACACCCGCACCGGGCGGCGTACCGCCGGTCGGGACCCGGCGGCGACCGTTGGCGCGGGCTCGACGGCCGGATCCGCCGGCGGCGCGTCGGCCTCCGCCGCCTTGCGGCGGGCCAGCTTCACCTCACGCCACCAGACGTAGACCACGAAGCCGGCGAAGATCGGCCACTCGACCGCGTACCCCCAGCTCAGGCTGTTGCCGGCCGCGGCCCGGCTGATCTGCCACCAGCCCAGCCCGAGGAAGCTCACGACCAGCACGACCATGGCCACGTGGCGTGCGATCCACGCCGGGGTCCAGAGCCGCCTCATGTCATTGAGGGTACCGGGGGCGCTGCCGGTCTCCGACACCGTGTCGTAGTCGTCGCCTCGCGGGCTTGGTTTGGCATCACCACGCCTGGGCAATCGTCTAGACGCCAGCCCAAACGAGATCAAGGGGGGCGGTCATGACCGGATCGGTACGTGAGGACGACTTTGCGTCCAGCGGCAGTGCGGATATGAGCCCGGAGCAGCGGGTGCCCGAGTGGGGCGGCGATCAGCTCGCCGACCCGGCTGGCGCTTCCGGCCTCGACGGCGACCTCGGCATCGACCCGACGGAGCTGACCGACGAGGACCTGATCCGCGAGATGCACAGCCTGCACCGAACCCGCCTGGACACTCTGCGGCACGCGGCGGACTCCGCACTCGCGAACCATCTCCGGCGCACGGCGGAGCTGGAGACCGAGTACCTGGCCCGACACCCGGGTCGTGAGGTCGATCCCAGCCGCCTGCGGGACGCCTGATGGCGGCCCGCGCCGTGCGCGGCATGTCCGCGCCACCCGAGGTGGTCTTCAACACGGCCACCGACCCCGACCGTGCCTCGGCCTGGCTGCCGGAGCCGCTGCGCGGCGACGGCAGCCCCGCTGCGGAGATCAGTGGCGAGGAGCTGCGCGCCCGCTGGGGCGACGGCGACACCGACGACTGGTCCGCCGAGATCCGGGTGGAGCCGGCTGATTCCGGTGGCGCCCGGATCCAGCTCGACCTGGCCGACGGGTCCGGCGGGCCCAGTCTGGACCAATTGGCCGACGAAGCGCTCACCAACCTGGTACGCGAGGTCGCCGACAACCTCCAGGCCGGCTGAGCCGGCCGCGCGGGACGCCGTTCCCGTACCACCACGACACGTGAGGAGATCGGGTGAGCGACACTGGCCTGCGGCAGAAGGCGGCCCGGCTGCGCCGGGCGTACGCGCCGCACGAGCACCGGCCGCTCGGCGGCTACCTGGTGGCGATGGGCGCCTACGCCGGGGTGACCGGAGCTCTCGCCGGCCTGGTCAAGGCGACCGGCCGACCGGTGCCGGAGCGTCCCGCGCCGTCCGACGTGGTGCTGCTCTCCATCGCCACGCACAAGCTGAGTCGGTTGCTGTCCAAGGACGCGGTGACCAGCCCGTTGCGGGCGCCGTTCACCCGCTACGACCGTCCGATCGGCAGCGGCGAGGTGATGGAGCAGGTCCGCGACTCGGGCAGCCCCACCCGGCACGCCATCGGCGAGCTGCTGAGCTGCCCGTTCTGCCTGGCGGTCTGGGTGGCCACCGGGCTGACCGGTGGCCTGGTGCTCGCGCCCCGGCTCACCCGCCTGGTGGCCACCGCGCTGACGGCGGTCGCCGCGTCCGACTTCCTCCAGATGGCGTACGCGACGGCGCAGCAGGCCGCCGAGGGTGGGCACCAGGACGACGACTGACGAACAGGACACGAGAAGGGGGGCCGGCGCATGCCGGCCCCCCTTCTGCGTACGTCTCAGCGCTGCATGCCGGACCAACCGTGCGGCGACTCCGGCTCCCGTTCGTCCTCGTCCGCCCCGGTGATGATGTCCCGATCCACCGCCGTGCGGTCGTGCTCGTTGGCGAAGTCCGGCTCGGGCGTGGTGTCCCTGCCCTTCGGGGGCTGACCCAGCGCCGGCACCGTCTCGTCGTGGTCCTCGTGGTGCGTCATGTCGTGTCCCTTCTGCGGTCGCTGACTCGATGGCAGGCGCTCAGCCGATGGAACCGCCCAGCAGGTCGCTGGCCTCGTCCACCGCGTACTCACCCTCGGGAAGCGCGTCGATGCGGGCGAGCAGGTCCGGTGGAAGCTCGGCGGCCACCGCCCGGCGATAGATCTCCGCCTGGGTGACCCGCTCCTGCGCCCGGAAGATCTCGTCGAGCAGGTCGTCGAGGGCCTGCGTGTCCGGCTCGTCGGCCACGGATGCGTCGTCGGTCACGTCGATCAGCTACCCGGGGCGGAATCGGTCAAACGTCACCCCGGACCGGTGGCGGCCTGCGCTCTCGGTCGATGGCCCCGCGAACCCTCCTTTGCTCTGCACCCGCCCAGGCGACAGTCACGCTCGGTAGGTGGTGCACGGACGGGTGCAGAGCAAAGGAAGGCAAAGAGGTAGCGCGGGCGAGGGTGATGTTGCTCGGCCCTCTCGGCCGGGCCGGGTCCGCCGGGGCTCGCCCAATACAGACAGCGCCGCCCCCGGCCTTGTGGGCCGGGGGCGGCGCTGGTGTCGGTGTGCAGGTCGCCTCTCGGCGAGTGGCACTACGCGGCTCCAGCCGGACGGTATTCCGCGAAGGCTATTAGGTGAGGCCCGGGGACACTGGACACACCGACACCCCTGTCAACGAGCCGACCCCCGCTCGTGTTCCGCGGGTCGCGGTGTCGGCGGTCACACCGTCGTCGGCAGGGTGGCCCGACGGGCCCGCACCGCGGAGGCGAGGTGGTCGAGCACCTCGGCGGTGTCGTCCCAGCCCAGGCAGGCGTCGGTGACCGACCGGCCGTACTCCAGCTCCCGGGTCGGGTCGAGCTCCTGCCGGCCGGGCAGCAGGAACGACTCCAGCATCACGCCGGTGATCCCACGCTGGCCGGCGGACAGCTGGGCGGCCACGTCCGCGGCGACCAGCGGCTGGTTGCGGTGGTCCTTGCCGCTGTTGGCGTGGCTGGCGTCGATCACCAGCCGCTCCGGCAGGTCGGCGGCGCGGAGCAGGTCGAGCGCCCCGGCGACCGACTGGGCGTCGTAGTTGGGCCGGCCGCCCCCACCGCGCAACACCAGGTGTCCGTCGGTGTTGCCCCGGGTGTGCATGATCGCCGGAGTGCCGGAGAAGTCGATGCCGGGGAAGACGTGCGGCACCCCGGCGGCGCGGATCGCGTCCACGGCCGTGCCGATGCTGCCGTCCGGGCGGTTCTTCATGCCGATCGGCATGGACAGGCCGGAGGCGAGCTGACGGTGCACCTGGCTCTCCACGGTGCGGGCACCGATCGCGCCCCAGGCCACCGTGTCCGCGATGTACTGCGGGGTGATCGGGTCGAGGAACTCACAACCCACCGGCAGGCCGAGGCGGAGCACGTCGAGCAACAGCGCCCGGGCCAGCCGCAGACCGGTGTTGACGTCCCCGCTGCCGTCCAGGCCGGGGTCGTTGATCAGGCCCTTCCAACCGACGGTGGAGCGCGGCTTCTCGAAGTAGACCCGCATGACGATCAGCAGGTCGTCGGCGAGCCGGTCGGCTGCCGTCCGAAGACGCTGCGCGTAGTCCAGGGCGGCGGCCGGGTCGTGCACCGAGCAGGGACCGACCACCACCAGCAGGCGGTCGTCCTCGCGGTCCAGCACGCGACCGACCGCGCGGCGGCCCGTCAACACGGCCGACGCGAGCGGGGCGTCCAGGGGCAACTCGTGGTGCAGCAGGGCGGGCGTGGTCAGCGGCACGACACGGTCGATCCGCTGATCGCTGACCCGATCGGTCTCCGGGGTCGTCACGGTGGGCATCCTTCCGCCGACCGTGCCCGGGGCCGGTGCCCGGGACGAGCCGGCTGCTCGTACGCAAAAGGGCAGGAACGACAGCTCCTGCCCAGCCGGCTCGGTCCGTGGTGACGTCAGTTCATGGTGAAGTCACCGGCGTGCGAGCCGGCTGCCTAAACCATCGATAGGAACGCGTCACCGGGCCAGCGTACCCGACCGGACGCGGTCACCCGTCCTGTCGTCCCAAGATGCGGGGCGAAGATCGCGTGCCGGGGGTGCGGTCGGGGTAACAGGGGTGCCATGACACACGAGCAGAGCGATCAGGAGCGGGTGGAGTCCCGCGCGCACCACCTCCTGCCCGAGGAGGAGGCGGTGGGCAGCGACGACCCGGAGGCGCAGGCCGAGGCCATCCTCGCCGATTCGGACATCCGCGAGGCGGACCAGAACGCGGCACCGGACACGGTGCTGGAGCGTCGTACCTCGGATCAGACCGTGGTGGCGGTCGAACCGCCGGACTGAGCGGTCGCCCCGCGGGCCCGGCGCGACCCCCGGTAGGTCTGGTCGCGCAGCCAGGCGAGCGGACCTGCCACCCGCAGTCCGGGTGGCAGGTTGCGCACCGGGTCGAACGCGAGCGTCGCGTCCTCCTCGGCGCTGAGCTGGGCATCGAGGCTGACCTGCCCGACCAGCCGCCACGGCCCCACCGCCGACGCGACCGCGAGCACCAGGCACGGCGTGTCCGTCCGGGTCGCGGCGGCCGCCGCGGCCAGGCTGCGACCGAGGTCGGCCGAGTCGGGGTCGGCCAGGGCGGCCAGCCACAGGCGGCGCCGACCCGCGCGGTAGTACGTGATCGTGCTGTACGTGCCGGTGAAGCGGCGTCGGGGCAGCGGCAGGTTCCGCAGCACCGGGGCTGCGCCGCTGGAGCTGACCAGCAGGTCGAACGGCCGGCCGCCGTCGCGGTGCAGGCGCAGCGCGAGGCCCAGGACGTCGGGCCAACTGCCGGGCGTGGGCGTCCCCTTGGAGAGCCGGATGGTGGTCCGGTACCGGCTGGGGTGGTCCAGCAGAGCGACCCCGGTGGGCGGTCCGGGCGTACCCCAGATCACCGTCTCGCCGACGAACGAGTGACCGGCCGGATGCAGCAGCCGGCCGCGGCGCAGCCGGCCGAGTGCGGTGCTGGCGCGTACGACGGCGGTGGCGGCCCGGCCGGCGGACCGGGACGGAGGCGGGGTGACGGTCATTGCTCTCCGGTACCCCACGCGGCGGCTCCGATGCCGCCCGGGTCGGCTCGCCGACCGACCGCACGTCACCTTTCCGCCCCCGAGATCGGATAGCGTCGGGGGCATGCCCGACAGCGGTTACCCCTGGCCCATTCAGACGTCCCGACTGGACAACGGCCTGCGCGTGGTGGTGAGTGAGGATCGCACCGCGCCCGCCGTGGCCGTCAACCTCTGGTACGACGTCGGCTCCCGGCACGAGCCGGCCGGGCAGACCGGTTTCGCCCACCTCTTCGAGCACCTGATGTTCGAGGGCTCGGTGAACGTGGCGAAGACCGAGCACATGAAGCTGATCCAGGGCTCCGGCGGCTCGCTCAACGCCACCACCAACCCGGACCGGACCAACTACTTCGAGACGGTCCCGGCCGAGCACCTGGAGCTGGCGCTCTGGTTGGAGGCCGACCGGATGGGCGGCCTGGTCCCCGCCCTCACCCAGGAGACGCTGGACAACCAGCGGGACGTGGTGAAGAACGAGCGCCGGCAGCGCTACGAGAACGTGCCGTACGGCGACGCCTGGCTGCGGTTGCTGCCGCTGCTCTACCCGCCGGGGCACCCCTACCACCACGCGACGATCGGCTCGATGGCCGACCTGAACGCCGCCGACCTGGCCACCTTCCAGGCGTTCCACCAGACCTACTACGCGCCGAACAACGCGGTGCTCACCGTCGTCGGCGACGCCACCGCCTCCGACGTGTTCGCGCTCGCCGACAAGTACTTCGGCGCGCTGCCCGCCCGCGACGACATCCCGCCGGCACCGGACGGCCGCAGCGTCCCCGCCACCGGGCAGACGGCCGTCGAGTCGGTGAGCGCCGACGTGCCCGCGCCACGGGTCTACATCGCCCACCGCAGCTACCCGTTCGGCAGCCCGGGATACAACGTGATCACCGTGCTCGCCACCATCCTGGGCAGCGGCCGGGGCAGCCGGCTCTACCAGCGCCTCGCCGACGGCGAGCGGATCGCGCAACCGGACCTGGTCGGGGCGTACGGGGTGGACCTCGCCCACGCCCCGGCACCGCTGATCGCCACCGCCACCGCCCGCCCCGGAGTGAGCGCCGAGCGGCTGGCCGAAGGGCTGGCCGAGGTCGTCGACGAGTTGGCCACCGTGCCGGTCACCGCCACCGAGCTGGATCGGGCCAAGGCGTTGCTCAGCACCGGATGGTGGCGTCAGCTGTCCACCGTCGACGGCCGTGCGGACCTGCTCGGCCGGTACGCCACGCAGTTCGGTGACCCGGCCCGCATCGCCGAGCAGTTGCCGGCCCTGCTCGCGGTGACCGCCGAGCAGATCGCCGAGGCCGCCGCCGACGTGCTCGCCACCGACCGGGTGACCCTGACCTACCTGCCCGAGGAGACCTCATGACGCTGATCGCCGACCGTCCCGGCCCGGGTGCCGCCCGCCCGTACCGGTTCCCGCCGGTGGTCCGCCGCGCCGCGGCCGGTGGTCAGGTCGTCGCCGCGCACCTGCCGGGGCAGAACCTCGCCGTGGCCCTGCTGCTGCTCGACGTGGGCGCGGGTCAGGAGCCGGTCGGCAAGGAGGGCTTGTCCGGTGTGCTGGCCAAGGCGTTGGAGGAGGGGACCGCGCAGCGGGACGCCGCCGCGTACGCGCTCGCCGTCGAAGGGCTCGGCACCGCTTTGTCGACCGGTCTGGACTGGGACTCGTTCCAGGCCAGCGTGGTGATCCCGGTGGACCGGCTGAACGCCGCCGTGGAACTGCTCGCCGAGGCGGTCCGGACGCCCAGGCTCGACCCTGCCGACGTACGCCGGGTCCGCGACGACGAGGCGACCGCGCTCCGGATGGACTGGGCCAACCCCGGCCCGCGGGCCGACGCCGCGCTGCGCGCCGACCTGTTCGGCGCGCAGAACCGCTGGGGACGGCCGATGCACGGCGACCCGGAGTCGGTCGCCGGGTTGGACGTGGAGGACGTGACGGTCTTCCACTCGGAGTGGTTCCTGCGCCCCGGCACCCTGATCGTCGCCGGTGACCTGGACCGGATCGACTTGGACCAGCTGGCCGCCGCGGCGTTCGCCGGCACCGGTGGTGGCCCCGCCGAGCGGCGCGGTCCCATCGAGGTGCCGCTGCACAACGGTCGGCGGATCATCCTGGTGGACCGGCCCGGCTCGGTGCAGTCCACGCTGCGGCTGGGGCACCCGTCGCCACACCGAGGGCACCCCGACCACGTGCCGATGACGCTCGCCGGCACGGTGCTCGGCGGGGCGTTCACCTCCCGACTCAACCACCTGCTGCGGGAGGTGCACGGCTACACCTACGGCATCCGGGGCGACTTCGCCGCGTCGCGGCGGTTCGGTCGGTTCGCGGTCAGTTCCGGCGTGCAGACGGCGGTCACCGCGCCGGCCCTGGTCGAGGCGGTGGGCGAGATCACCCGTACCCAGGCGACCGGGGTGACCGAGGACGAGCTTGAGGTGGCCCGCTCCTGGCGGGCCGGGCAGCTGTCGGTCGAGTTGCAGAGCCCTCGGGCGATCGCCTCCGCGCTGACCACCCTGGTGGTGCACGACCTGCCGGACGACTACCACGCGCGGTTGCGCGAGTCGCTGCTCTCCGCCGACGTGGCCCAGGTCTCCGCGGCGGCAGCCACCCACCTGCACCCGGAAGCCCTCACCCTGGTCATCGAGGGCGACGCCGCAGTGATCCGCGACGACCTGGAGGCCACCGCCCTAGGAGATCTCCTCCCCTAACCCCCGGACAACGCCGTTGATCAAGAGGTTTGCGTCATCCGGAGCACGGTTCCTGACGCAAATCTCTTGATCGACAGCTGTAGGGCGGGATGTGAGGTGGGACCCGGGGGGTGGGAAAGGGGTCCCACCTCACATCCCGCCCTAC
>NZ_QGSY01000226.1 GCF_003857035.1 Micromonospora arida | reverse complement strand
GTGCTGGGGTGGGTTAGAGGGTGCAGTTGATGAGGACTGGTTCGGGGTGCAGGGTTACCCCGAAGCGGGCGTGGACCTGGTCGCGGATGGTGCGGGCCAGGGTGAGCAGGTCACTGGTGTGGGCGGTGCCGCTGCGGTTGGTCAGGGCCAGGGTGTGCTTGCTGGAGATGGCCACCCCGCCCTCGCCGGGGTGGCCCTTGGCGAAACCGGCCCTGTCGATCAGCCAGGCGGCGCTCACCTTGACCAGGCCGTCCGCCCCGGGCCAGGCGGGCGGGTCGCCCAGCTCGGCGGAGCGTTCCAGGAGCTGTTCGTACGTCGCCCGGTCGAGCACCGGGTTGGTGAAGAAGGAACCGACCGAGCGAGTGTCCGGGTCGTTGGCGTCGAGCACCATCCCCTTGCCCGCCCGCAGCCGCAGCACCACCGCTCGGGCGTCGGCCAGCGGCACCTGGTCGCCCACCTCGACACCGAGGGCTCGGGCCAGCTCCGCGTAGCGCACCGGCCCGGAGAGCGGAGACCTGGTGAGTCGGAAGTCGACCGAGAGCACCACCCAGCGGTCCACGTACTTGAAGATGCTGCCCCGGTAGGCGAAGCCGCAGTCGGCGGCGGGGATGACCTGACGGGTGCCCTCGACCCGGTCGTACACCTCGACGCCGGTGATCGTCTCGGCGACCTCCTGGCCGTACGCGCCGACGTTCTGGATCGGGGTGGCACCGGTCGAGCCGGGGATGCCGGACAGGCATTCCAGCCCGGCCCAGCCGTTGGTGACCGTGGCGGCGACCAGGTCGTCCCACGGCTCGCCGGCGTCGACCCGTACGGTGACCGAGGTGGCGTCCTCGGCGATGACCCGCATGCCACGGGAGCGCACCAGCACGACGGTGCCGGGGAAGCCGGCGTCGCCGATCACCACGTTGCTGCCCCCGGCCAGGATCAGGACCGGCTCCGCTGCGGCGCGTACCGCCTGGACGAGTTCGTCGGCACTGCCGGCGGCCACGATCCGTTCGGCTGGCCCACCCGTTCGGAGGGTGGTGTAGCCGGCGAGTGGACCGGGGATGGCACGATCGGCGTCGGTTGTCGGCTGGGCGGAGGCGTCTGGCACGCCCTTCACCTTAGGCTGACAAGTAGCCGTGGCACCCACTGGTCGTCCGGCACCCCCGGGAGGATGGCGATGAGCAGACTGCAGGGCAGCAAGGATTTCTGGATCGGGGCGCTCCGGACGGAGGGTCCGGCTTTCGCGGCAGCGGTGGCCGAGGCGCCGCCGGAGACACCGGTGCTGTCCTGTCCGGGCTGGACGGTCAACGACCTCACACTGCACATGGCCGGCCTCTACCACTGGGTGTCGTCGTTCGCCGGTTCCGGCCAGACCAGCCAACCGCCTCGCCGGGAGAAGCTCGAGGCCGGCCCGGGCGTGAACGCGCTCCAGCTGTGGCAGCAGGGTTACGACCGGGTGATGACCCTCTTCGACGGGCTCGACCCCGAGGCACCGGCGTGGAACTGGGCACCGCAGCCGAAGAAGGCCGGTTTCTGGCCGCGTCGGATGGCGCACGAGACGGCTGTGCACCGCTGGGACGCCCAGCTCGCCATCGCGGCTGGTGACCCGGTGGAGGCGAAGCTCGCGGCCGACGGGGTGAGTGAGGTGCTGGACACCTGGCTGCCGGCGGGCCGGCGGCATGTGCCGGGTGACTGGCACGGGGTGGTGCAGCTCTGCGCGACCGATGCGGCCCAGGATTGGTATCTGCGGTTGCGCGGCGAGGGCGTGGCGCTGCTCGACACCGCGACCATCTTCGACCACGACGATCACCACGCCCGTGCCCAGGTCAGCGGCACCGCGAGCGACCTGCTGCTGGCGCTCTGGGGTCGGGTGAGCTTCGAGACGCTGGACGTCGTCGGTGACCGCACCCTGTTGGACGGTCTGCGCACCGGCTGACCGACGCACCACGAACGAGGGCGTCACCCCGGCGGGGTGGCGCCCTCGTCGGCGTTCGGGGGATCCACCGCGCACCGCACACCGCACACGGCGCACCGGCGGCCCGTCCATCACAGGACCACAACGCTGAGAGAGCGCTCTCTTGACACCGGGTTGACGACCTACCACCCTGTCGTGAGAGCGCTCTCTTAGCCATCTGCCATCACCCGCCCGCCTTGAGAGAGGTCGATAACCCATGGCTGTCTTCCCGCGCCGCCGCCTCGCCGCGGTGGCCCTCGCCGCCACCACCGCCCTGCTCGTCACCGCTGGCTGCGGCGGCGGTGACGAGCCGGGCGACGGACCGGTCACCCTGACCGTCGACGTCTTCGGCCAGTTCGGCTACGAGCAGCTCTACCAGGAGTACATGACCGCGAACCCCGGCGTGAAGATCGTCGAGCGCGGCACCGGCACCAACCTCGACGAGTACTCGCCGAAGCTCACCCAGTGGCTCGCCGCCGGCCGGGGCGCCGGCGACGTGGTGGCCATCGAGGAGGGTCTGCTTGTCGAGTACAAGGCCAATCCGGCGAACTTCGTCAACCTGCTGGACCACGGCGCCGCCGACCTCAAGGGCAACTTCCTGGAGTGGAAGTGGAACGCCGGCCTGACCGCCGACGGCAAGCAGCTCATCGGCCTCGGTACCGACGTCGGCGGGATCGCCATGTGCTACCGCAAGGACCTCTTCTCCAAGGCCGGCCTGCCCACCGAGCGCGACGAGGTCTCGAAGCTCTGGCCGACCTGGCCGGACTACATCGCCACTGGTGAGAAGTTCGTCGCGGCCAAGACCGGGGCGTCCTTCCTCGACGCAGCCACCAACACGTTCAACACGATCCTGCTCCAGACGGCCGGCAACAGCAGCGGCTACAGCTACTACGACACCAGCGAGAAGCTGGTCGTCGACAGCAACCCGGCCGTGCGACAGGCCTACGACACCACCATGGACATCATCGACTCGGGCCTCTCCGGCAAGTACGGCTCGTGGTCCGAGGAGTGGGTGTCCGCCTTCAAGCAGTCGAAGTTCGCCACCATCGCCTGCCCCGCCTGGATGACGGGCGTCATCGAGGCCAACGCCGGCACTGGCGCCCAGGGCAAGTGGGACATCGCCCGGGTGCCCGGCAACGGCGGCAACTGGGGTGGATCGCACCTCGCCGTGCCCAAGCAGAGCAAGCACCAGGCCGAGGCGATCAAGCTGGCCAAGTTCCTGACCAGCGCCAAGGGGCAGATCGGGGCGTTCAAGGCCAAGGGTCCGCTGCCCTCCTCGCCGCAGGCGCTCGACGACCCGGCGATCACCGGTGCGACCAACGCGTACTTCTCGGGGGCACCCGTCGGCTCGATCTTCGGCACCGGCGCGAAGAGCCTGAAGCCGGTCTACATGGGCCCGAAGAACCAGGCCGTACGGACCGAGGTGGAGAACGCCGTACGGACCGTGGAGCTGGGTCAGCGCAGCCCCGCGCAGGGCTGGACCGACGCGGTGACCAACGCGAAGAAGGCCGCCGCCAAGTAGCCCAACCAGCGTGCGTGCGGGCGGGCTCCGACGACCGGAGTTCCGCCCGCACGGCGGAAAGGAGTTTCCGGGCATGACCGTCCAGCTCGAGGCCCGCCCGCCGGTCGTACCGGCACCCCAGCGTTCGCCAGGCCGGCTCAGCCGGCTCGACACCCGGTTCTCGCCGTACCTCTACATCGCCCCGTTCTTCCTGATCTTCGGCATCTTCGGGGCGTACCCGCTGGCGTACACCTTCTGGGTCTCGCTGCACGACTGGGACCTGCTCGGAACCGACCACCCCTTCGTCGGGGCGGAGAACTACACCCGGCTGCTGGCCGACGTCGACTTCTGGCACGCTCTGGTCAACACGCTGGGGATCTTCGTCATCTCGACCGTGCCGCAGTTGCTCGCCGCACTCTGGCTGGCCAACCTGCTCAACCGCGGCCTGCGGGCGCGCACCGGTTGGCGGATGGCGGTGCTCGTCCCCAACGTCACGTCCACCGCCGCGGTGGCGATCGTGTTCGGGGTGCTCTTCGGCCGCGAGTTCGGCATGATCAACTGGCTGCTCGACCTGGTGGGCATGGACGCGATCGAGTGGAAGTCCAACCGGCTCGCCTCCTGGGTGGCCATCTCCGCGATGGTCGACTGGCGGTGGACCGGCTACAACGCGCTGATCCTGCTGGCCGCGATGCAGGCCATCCCCCGCGACCTCTACGAGGCGGCGGCGATCGACGGCGCCAATCGGGCCCGACAGTTCTGGTCGGTCACCGTGCCACTGCTCAAGCCGACGATCATCTTCTGCACCATCATCGCCACCATCGGCGGGCTGCAACTCTTCACCGAACCCCGGATGTTCCACTCCGGCACCAACCCGATCCGTGGCGGAACGCTACGCGAGTCGCAGACCCTGACCATGTACATGTTCGAGAACGCCTTCGCCCCGCACTACAACTTCGGATACGGCTCGGCCGTGGCCTGGCTGCTCTTCGCGCTCATCGCGATCGTCGCGGCGGTCAACGTGCTGATCCTGCGCCGGCTCGGCGGCGGGGACCGACCGCAGAAGGGAACGGCGCGATGAGCCGACTCTGGCGGGCCAGCCCGCTCACCTACCTTGCCCTGGTCGTCGCCGCCGGCCTGTCGGTCTTTCCGATCTGGTGGATGTTCGTCGTCGCGAGCCGCAGCAACGACGCGATGGGCCAACTGCCGCCCCCGGTCACCCCGGGCGGCAACCTGGGCGCCAACATCGCCCGGCTGTTCGACAACACCGACGCGTACTTCCTGACCGGTCTGATCAACTCGGCGATCGTGGCCACCACGGTCACCGTCTCCGTCGTGTTCTTCTCCAGCCTGGCCGGTTTCGCCTTCGCCAAGCTGCGGTTCCGTGGCCGCAACGCGATGCTGCTGGTGATCATCGCGACCATGATGGTGCCGACGCAGCTCGGCGTGATCCCGCTCTACCTGCTCATGACCAAGCTGCACTGGAACGACCGGCTGCCCGCGGTCATCGTCCCGGTGCTGGTCACCGGGTTCGGGGTGTTCATGATGCGGCAGTACGCCGGCCAGGCCATCAGCGACGAGCTGATCGAGGCCGCCCGGATGGACGGCTGTGGCACCGCCCGGATCTGGTGGCACGTCGTGGTGCCCGCGCTGCGTCCCGCCGCCGCCGTGCTCGGTCTGCTCACCTTCATGACCACCTGGAACGACTTCCTCTGGCCGTACGCTGTATTGAACGATCCGGCGAATCCGACGGTGCAGCTGTCCCTGAGAGCACTGTCGGACGGGTATTACCAGGACATGTCGCAGGTGTTCACCGGAACGGCCATCGCGACGCTGCCCCTGCTACTGGTCTTCGTGTTGTTCGGCCGGCAGATCATCGGCGGAATCATGGAAGGTGCGGTCAAGGCGTGAACGAGCGGAGCGAGCCAACCAACCGGTCCGGCAACGAGATCCGGTTTCCCGAACACTTCCTCTGGGGAGCGGCCACCGCTGCGTACCAGATCGAGGGTGCGGCCCGCGACGACGGTCGCGGTCCGTCCATCTGGGACACCTTCAGCCGTACGCCGGGCAAGGTGTACCAGGGCCACACCGGCGACGTCGCCTGCGACCACTACCACCGGTACGCCGACGACGTGGCGCTGATGGCCGAGCTGGGCCTGCGGGCGTACCGGTTCTCGGTCGCCTGGCCGCGCATCCAGCCCGATGGCACCGGCCCGGCCAACCCCCGTGGGCTGGACTTCTACGACCGGCTGACCGACACGCTGCTCGACCGGGGAATCGACCCGATCGTCACCCTCTACCACTGGGACCTGCCGCAGGCCCTTGGCGACCGGGGTGGCTGGACCAACCGGGACACCGCCGAGCACTTCGCCACCTACGCCACCGCTGTGTACGCCCGCCTCGGCGACCGGATCGACGTGTGGACCACGCTCAACGAGCCGTGGTGCTCGGCCTACCTCGGTTACGCCAACGGCCTGCACGCTCCCGGCGAGCAGGATCCGGCTGCGGCCTTCACCGCCGTACACCATCTGCTGTTGGGGCACGGCCTGGCGGCGCGGGCGTTGCGGGCGGCCGGCGCGCGCAGCGTGGGCATCACCGTCAACCCGGCCGACGTACGCCCGGCCGACCCGCAGAGCGCGGCCGACGCCGCCGCCGTCCGCCTGGTCGACGGCCTGCACAACCGGATCTTCCTCGACCCGCTGCTGGCCGGCGGCTACCCGGACGACGTCCGCGAGCACGTGGCCCGGATCGTCGAGCCGACGTTCATCCGCGACGGCGACGAGAAGGTGATCGCCGCCCCGATCGACCTGCTCGGCATCAACTACTACGCCCCGAGTTACGTGGCCGGCCGGCCCGACGGCGCCGGCAACGGCGCGTATCCGGGCACCGAGGGCGCTGTGCACTTCCTGCCGCCGGCCGGGCCGCTCACCGACATGGGTTGGATGATCGAGCCGGCCGGGCTCACCCGGCTGCTGGAGCGGATCGCCGCCGACTACCCCGGGGTGCCCCTGCTGATCACCGAGAACGGTGCGGCGTTCCCCGACAAGTCCGGCGCCGACTCGCCCGACGGCCCGGCACAGGTGATCGACGCCGATCGCATCGCCTACCTCGACGGGCACCTCCGTGCGGCGCACGAGGCGATCGCCCGGGGCGTGGACCTGCGCGGTTATCTCGTATGGTCATTCCTGGACAACTTCGAGTGGGCGGAGGGTTACCGCAAGCGGTTCGGGATCGTGCACGTCGACTACCTGACCCAGCGGCGCACACCGAAGGCCAGCGCCCGGTGGTACCAGGAGGTGATCTCCCGGAACGGGCTGTGACGAGCGGGGGGAAAGCGCGATGACGACGGCGCAGCGGCCGACGCTCGAAGCGGTGGCAGCGCGGGCCGGAGTGTCCCGCGCCACCGTTTCCCGGGTGGTCAACGGCTCCACCACCGTCGCCGAGCCGATCCGCGAGGCGGTCACCCGGGCGGTCGCCGAGTTGGGGTACGTCCCCAACCTGGCGGCCCGCAGCCTGGTCACCCAGCGCACCGACTCGATCGCCCTGGTCATGCCGGAGGCGGCCACCCGGGTCTTCTCCGACGACCAGGTCTTCCCCGGCATCATCCGGGGTGTCAGCCAGGAGTTGGAGGCGGCCGACAAGCAACTGGTGCTGATGCTCGCCGGCTCGCCGGCCGGGCACCAGCGGGTCGAGCGGTACACCACCGGCCGGCACGTCGACGGCGTGCTCTTCGCGTCGCTGCACGGTGCCGACCCGCTGCCCGGCACGCTGGCCCGACTCGGCATCCCGGTGGTGGTGAGCGGCCGGCCGCTCGGCGACGTGCCAGTCCCGTACGTCGACGTCGACCACGTGGCCGGGGTGACCGCGGCCGTCCGGCACATGATCGACAGCGGTCGTCGACGGATCGCGACCATCGCCGGGCCACAGGACATGGTCGCCGGGATCGAACGGCTCAGCGGTTACCGCAGCACGGTCGCCGACGCGGGGCTGCCCGAGCTGATCGCCATCGGTGACTTCACCAGGGAATCCGGGTCGGCGGCGATGCGCCGCCTGCTCGCCGAGCATCCCGACCTCGACGGCGTCTTCGCCGCCTCCGACCTGATGGCGCACGCCGCCCTGCGGACGCTGCGCGAGGCAGGTCGGCGGGTGCCCGACGACGTGGCGGTGGTCGGCTTCGACGACATCGAGACCGCCGCCTACACCGAGCCGCCACTGACCACCGTCCGGCAGCCGATCGTGGAACTCGGCCGCCGGATGACCCGCCAACTGCTCCGGCTGGCCGCCGGGGAGACCATCGAGCAGGCGATCATGCTGCCCACCGAGCTGATCCGTCGCGCCTCCGCCTGACCGCGCCGGACGATTATTGCGTCGCTCCGGCGGGCGATCCTGGTTAGCCTCGCCGACATGCACATCCGAGTGGCGCGACCCGACGACGCCCCGGCCGTGGTGGCCCTGCGGGCCGCGGTCTTTCCGTACCTGGTGCGCGGTGTCGAGTCGACCCGGAAGATGATCGCCGAACCGCCGCCCGAGGAAGAGTGGACCGCGTTCGTGGCCGAGGTCGACGAGCGGGTGGTCGGTTGGGTGTCCGCCGAACGCATCGGCACCACATCGGCGACGGATGTCGGTGGCATCAACCTGCTGCACGTGCACCCGGAACACCGGCGGCACGGCATCGGCACCGCCCTGCTGACCGCCGCGACCGACTTCCTCCGCCCGTTGGGAATCCGCCGGGTGCGTGCCATGGCGCAGCCCGACGCGCTGCCGTATGCCCGGCGGCACGGCTACGAGCCCAGCCGGGAGGTGCGCTACTCGGCGCTCGACCTGAATCCGGCACCCGCGCTGCCCGACCCGCCACCGGGCGTGCGGCTGCTCCCGATCGCCGACCTGGACCCGCACCTCCTGTACACGGCGGACGTGGCCTCGGCGGCAGACGAACCGGGCGACGTGCCGGTCGACGCGAAGAGCTACGAGAGCTGGCAGTACGACGTGTGGGACAACCTCGGGCTGGACAAGGCCGCCAGCGTCGCGGCCGAGGTCGGTGGTGAGGTGGTCGCGTTCAGCCTGGTGAAGCGGGACGGGGACCGGATGTGGTCGGACTACACCGGCAGCATCCCGACGTACCGCGGCCGAGGGCTGGCGCGGCTGGCCAAGACGGCCGCACTGCACCGGGCCGCCGCCGACGGTGTACGTGTCGCGTACACCTCGAACGACGAGGCGAACGCGCCGATGCTGGCGATCAACGCCCGGCTGGGCTACCGGCCGGTCACGTCCCAGTGGTCCTGCCTGGCCGACCTGAGCTGATCGTCGTCGCCCGGTGGGGCCGAACCCTCAGCCGCTGTCGAGATCGAGGTACGGGCTGAGAAGTTCGCGGGCGAGGCCGGTTGCGGTCCGCAGGGGAAGCCCTCCCTCGATCATCCGGCTCAGGGCGTAGACGATCGACTGGACCAGTTCTGCCATGCGGACCGGGTCCGACGAGCCGTGGTCCGTGAGCGCGGCCCGCAGCGGGGCTTCCAGGCGGTCGTGCATGAGTCGACTGGACGAGGCGAGTGCCTCGCTGCTGCCGGCCGATGCCAGCGCCCGGGCCAGCGCGTGGTCGCCTCGGGCAACCAGTTGCAGGTTGGCTTCCACGTACGCCTGGATCTTCGGCCCGGGGGCGGTGGCCTCGTCCATGTGCTTCTCGACGTACGCCGACCAGCGGGGGAACGTGTCGATGACGAGTGCGTCGAACATGTCGGCGCGGGACTTGAAGTACGAGTAGACGCTGGACCGGGCGAGACCGGCGTGCTGGGCGACCTCGGCCAGACCAGGGATCTGCTCGGGGTGTTGCGACAGCAGTGTGCGGGCCGCGTCGAGCAGCGCGGCGCGTTGGGATGCACGGTGTTCGGCGACGGTCGCGGCCTGGATCTTCGGCACCCCGCCCCCTCGTGTCGGACGGGCGTGGCCTGCCTGGTCCCTGCGGCCGCGCCCGCCCCGTCGTCGTGGTCAGCTACTGGCCGCGAGCTTGCCGTCGACCATCTCGTAAACGGTGTCACAGTATTGCAGTACGTCGTGGTCGTGAGTGACCATGACCACCGCGACCGACCGGTGCCGGGCCTCGCGGGCCAGCAGCTGCACGATCTCATGACTGCGTGCCCGGTCCAGCGCCGCCGTCGGTTCGTCGACCAACAGCACGCTGGGCTCGGTGACCAGTGCCCGGGCGATCCCGACGCGCTGGCGTTCACCGCCGGACAGCTGGTGCGGGCGCCGGTCGGCCTTGTCTGCCATCCCGACGTCCGCGAGCAGTTTCAGCGGGTCACGGCCGGACCGCTGCGACCGCGGTCCGAGTTGCAGGGGCAGCCGCAACTGGTCGGCGGCGGTCAACGCCGGCAGCAGGTTGCCCGACTGGAACACGAACCCCACGTGCCGGCGGCGCAGCTCCGTCCGCGTGCGGCGACTCGGAACGGTCATGTCCTGACCGGCAACGGTGACGGTTCCGTGGTCGGGCCGGGCCAGGCCGCCCGCGACGGCGAGCAGGCTCGACTTGCCCGCACCGGACGGACCAACGACTGCGGCGAGTTCACCGGGTCGCACCGTCAAATCGACGTCGTCGAGCGCCTGCACGGTCTCGGCGGCGTTGCCGTGCCGCAGGGACACCGCACGCATCACCAACCCGAGCCGCTCGGACGCGTCGTCGGCGGGTGTGGTCGAAGCGGTCGGAGCGGGACGGCTGCTCATCGGTTTCCTCCCAGAGCGGTGGCCGGGTCGACAGAGGTGATGCGGATGACCGCCGCGCCGGCTCCGACCAGGCCAAGGACGACGAGGCCGGCCCCGGCTGCGGAGATGCTCGGCATGCTCAGGGCGAACGGGATGCCACTGCCGGTGATGAGGGCGCCGAGCGCGAGCCCGATTCCCACCCCGATGGCGACGGCAGCAGCCAACAGCACGAGCGCCTGCGTCAGCGCGTCCCGCAACACCCAGCCGGTCGAGGCGCCCAGCGCCCGCAGGACGGCCACCTCGGGCTTGCGCTGGATCGCCCACACCGCGAAGAACGCTCCGGCGACCAGCGCCGAGATCGCGTACAGGAATCCCTGGATCAGTTGCAGGGTCGTCGTCTCGGCGGTGTATCCCGGCGAGGCGCCGTAGGACTCTTTCAGGGTCAGGCTCTCGGTGCCCGCCGCGGTGTCCCCGGCGGGCAGGTCGACGGACTTCCCGTCGTCCGCGCGGACCGCCACGGCCGTGATCTCCGTTGCAGCGCGCTGCGGCAGCGCCGTGCCGGGGGCGGTGCCGGACTTGATGGCCTGCCACGCCGCCAGCGGCACGTACGCCACGTCCACGTGCCCGAAGGTGTCCTGCTGCTTTGTCACGCCGACGACCCGCAGCCGCGTGCCCAGCCGATCGATGGTGACCGTGTCGCCCATCTGCAGGCCCGCGTCCAGCGCCGTGGGGCTGACCACGATGCCGTCCTCGGTTCCCAGCCGTTCACCCTGGCTGACCGACGGCGACAGGAACGAGTCGGGCTGAACCCCGAACAGCGCCAGGTCGACCTCCGTCCCCCGGTCGGTACGCGTGTTCACCAGCGTGTTGCCGAACGGCGCCGCGTCCGCGACGCCCGGCTGGGCGTCCCACTCGTCCACCGCCGAGAGGTCCACGACGCTGCGGGAGAACGCGGAGTCGCGCTGGACGTCCTGCGCGAAGGCGAACGAGGTGACCGGCAGGTTCTGCAGCCCGGACACTCCGTCGCGGACCAGCCCGACCGACAGGCCCGACAGCATCACCATCAGCACGGCGATCAGGGCGATCACCGCGCCCATCAGTGCGAACCGCAGGCGGGCAAAGCTCAGCTCACGAATTGCGAGGAACATCAGCGCCCGCCCTCGTGGGTTATCGACATCATGTCGACATGTTACCAACAGGCTGTTGGCAAAGCGCCGCCCCTGGAGGCAGGGTGATCTCCGTGTCAGCTTTCCTCGATCGGCTGGCCCATCGAGCGACGGGCCAGCAACGTGGCACCGGCGACCGCCGCCGGCATGATCAACACCGCGCCGAGCGGGATGAGGAAGCAGAGGAAGACGGCCACTCCGAAGCCGAGCGCGGTGGGTCGGTCGGCCTTCAGGATCGTCCGGCGCTGCGGCAGCCGCATACCGCGCCGGTAGAACGGCGCCCCGACCAACTCCACGGCGAGGAACCACCCGCCCACGGCCGCCCCGATGACCGGGACGACGGTCTGGCCGACCACCGGGATGAAGCCGGCGACGAACAGCGGGATGCCGACCAACGCCGTGAGCGCCACCAGGCGTACCGAGTCGGCGAGGCTGCGGCGCAGCGACGACCAGAAGGGCACGTCCACCGCCCCCGGCGTGCCGCCGTACCGCTGCTCGACCTGCTCGGAGATCTTCTCGTAGAACGGGTCGCCGATGACCAGGGTGACCGCGGTGAAGGTGAGCACGCCGAGCAGGCCGCCGAGCCCCAGGAAGGCCAACCCGGCGATCACCCGGACCAGGCTGCGGCCGGTGCTCGACCAGTCGTCGGCGAACGGGGTGACCAGCGCGGCGAGATCGTCCACGAAGTACACGAGCGTGGCGAGCGCGGCCAGGAAGAGCACGCCGGAGATCAGCGCCGGCACGACGCCGAGCAGCATCAGCCCCGGGCTGCGGACGTAGAGGCCCAACCCGCGCAGTAGCAGCCCCGCCCCGGCGAGGAAGCGTCCGACGACCCCGGTCACCGGGCTGGCGATTCTGCTGGCATCCACGATCGAGCAGCCTAACCAGCCGTGCTCGGATCCGCCGCGCGGAGCGCTAGCAGCAACGCACCACGTACACATCAACCGGTTGACGGACGGCAGTGATCCACCGGGGACGCCGAGCTTCGTCGCCGACCGGTCGATTCGCCGGCGGGCCAACCCGACAACCCTTGAGGGGTACGAAATCAGCGGCGGCGGAAGGCGGCACGATGCCGGTCATCGAGGTGACCCACCTGAAGAAGCGGTACGGCGACCTGGTGGCGGTGGACGACGTGTCGTTCGCCGTGGAGGCCGGGGAGATCTTCGGCGTCCTCGGTCCGAACGGCGCCGGCAAGACCACCACAGTGGAGTGTGTCGCCGGGCTGCGTGTCCCTGACGGGGGCGGGGTGTCGGTCCTCGGGCTCGACCCCCGCCGGGACGCGGCCCAGCTACGCCAGCGGGTCGGGGTGCAGCTCCAGGAGAGTCAACTGCCGGACCGGTTGCGGGTGGCGGAGGCGCTGGAGTTGTACGCCTCGTTCTACCGCAACCCGGCCGACCCGGCCGCTCTGATCGACAAGCTGGGCCTCGGCGACAAGCGGAACACCGCGTACAAGAAGCTCTCCGGCGGTCAGAAGCAGCGGCTCTCCATCGCGTTGGCCCTGGTCGGCAACCCGGAGATCGCGATCCTCGACGAGCTGACCACCGGGCTGGACCCGCAGGCGCGCCGAGACACCTGGGGTCTCATCGAACAGGTCCGCGACAGCGGGGTGACGATCGTGCTGGTCACCCACTTCATGGAGGAGGCCGAGCGGCTCTGCGACCGGGTCGCGGTGATCGACCGGGGTCGGGTGGTTGCCCTGGACAGCCCGGCGGGCCTGGTGTCGACGGTGGCTCCCGAGCAGCGGATCCGGTTCCGGCCCTCGGCTCCGGTCGACGACCGACTCCTCACCGACCTGCCCGAGGTGTCCGCCGTGCAGCGAACCGGCGGCCAGGTGGTGGTGACCGGCACCGGTGACCTGCTGCACGCCGTCACCTCGGTGCTCGCCCGCCACCAGATCGTCGCCGCGGACCTGCGGCTGGAGCAGTCCACCCTCGACGACGCCTTCGTCGAGCTGACCGGGCACCGGCCCGCCAACTGAGAGGGAGCAAGCATGCACGCCTTCCGCAACATCCTGAGAACCGAGGCGCGGCTCTACCTGCGGGACCTACCGACGCTGCTCACCATAGTCGGGCTGCCCACAATGATCCTGGTGGTGCTCGGGTTGATTCCCTCGCTCCGCGAGCCGGATCCGAACTTCGACGGGCAGAACTTCGTCAACTACTTCGCCCCGTCGCTGTTGGTGGTCACCCTGGCCATGGTGGGGGTGAACACGATGCCCATGGCACTGGCCACCTACCGGGAACGCGGCGTGCTGCGTCGGCTGGCGACCACTCCGGCGCACCCGGGCGCTCTGCTCGCTGCCCAACTGGTGGTGGCCCTGGCCGCGATCCTGGCCAGCGCGCTGCTGCTCATCGTCGTCGGCCGGTTGGCGTTCGGGGTGCCGCTCCCCCGGCACCCGCTCGGCTTCACCCTGGCGTTCGTCCTCGGCACGGCGGCGCTGCTGGCGCTCGGCCTGCTGGTCGCCGCCGTGGCCCGGACGACGAAGGCGGCGCAGGCCCTGGCCGTCCCACTGTTCCTGCTCACCATGTTCTTCGGCGGGGTCTACCTGCCCCGGTTCCTGCTACCGGACGCCGTGGCGCGGATCGGCGACTACACGCCGCCCGGGGTGCAGGCGCTCCTCGACGCCTGGACCGGCCCCTCGCCGCAGCCGCTGCACCTGGCGATAATGGCGGTGATCGCCGTGGCGGCCGGCGCCAGCGCGGCGAAACTGTTCCGCTGGGAGTGAGCGGAGATGCGATGACCAGCAGCGGTGGGCACGACCGTCTGACCAGTTGGCGAGAGCGCGAGGCGACGCTCTATCGCGTACTTCCCTACGGAGGGCTGGCTCTGGGCACCCTGCTGGTCCTCGTCGTCCCGGCGCCCCGCAGCCTCGCGACGGCGCCCACCCTGGCCATCGCCGCGGCGGCCGGATGCTGGATCGTCTGGTTCCTCACCCTGCACCCCGGCTGGCAGAGCCGGCGCAAGCTGATGGCGGTCTACTACGTCGGGCTGCTCACGTTCGCCGCCGCACTGGTGGCCGCCAGCCCGTGGTACGGCTTCTTCGCCTGGATCGGTTACACCCACGCCTTTCCGGTGCTGCCCAAGCGCTTGCGGATCGCCGGGGTGATCGCCACGGCCGCCTTCGTCGCCACCTCTCAGGGCGGTGGTCTCGCGATAGCGATGTCGCACTGGCCGCTCTGGTTGGTGCTGGTGCTGTTCAACCTGGTGGTCGCCGGCTCGGTGACCTGGTTCGCGATGATCGCCGAATTGGAGGACGCCAAACGCCGGCGGTTGATGGCGGAACTCGGCGAGGCCAACCGTCAACTCACCGAGACGGTCCAGGAGAACGCCGGGCTGCACGCCCAGCTGCTCACCCAGGCACGGGAGGCCGGCGTGCTGGACGAGCGCCAACGGATGGCGCGGGAGATCCACGACACCCTGGCGCAGGGGTTGACCGGCATCATCACCCAACTGGAGGCGGCCGAGCAGACCCGCGACCGCTCCGCCGACTGGCGGCGGCACGTCGACAACGCGCTCGCGCTGGCCCGGGAGAGCCTGACCGAGGCCCGCCGCTCGGTGCGGGCGGTCCGCCCGGAGACGTTGGAGACATCCCGGCTGCCGGACGCGCTCGTCGAGCTGGGCGGGCGCTGGTCGGCTCTGAACGGGGTACGGGCCGAGGTCGCCACCACCGGCACGCCCCGCCCCCTGCACCCGGAGGTCGAGGTGACCCTGCTACGGGCCGCCCAGGAGGCGCTGTCCAACGTGGCCCGGCACGCCGCCGCGTCACGGGTCGGGCTGACCCTGTCGTACATGACGGACGTGGTCACCCTCGATGTCCGTGACGACGGGACGGGCTTCGAGCTCACCGATCAGCCGCTGCCCCGTGAGTCGGGCAGCGGGTACGGGCTGACCGCCATGCGGCAACGGGTGACCCGGGTCGGTGGCGAGTTGGCCGTCGAATCCGAGCCGGGCGGCGGCACCGCCATCTCGGCGTCCGTTCCCGCGCTACCCGGAGGTGCCGGTTGAGCGCCCCGGTTCGACTGCTGATCGTCGACGACCATCCGGTGGTGCGGGACGGTCTGCGGGGGATGTTCACCGGCGACCCCGATTTCGAGGTGGTGGGCGAGGCGGCGGACGGTTCGGAGGCGTTGGTCCTGGTCGAGACGCTGCGGCCGGACGTGGTGCTGATGGACCTGCGGATGCCCGGCATGGACGGGGTGACCGCCATCGGCAGGCTGGCCCGCGCCGGCAGCACCGCCCGGGTGCTGGTGCTCACCACGTACGACACGGACGCCGACGTGCTGCCCGCCATCGAGGCCGGTGCCACCGGCTACCTGCTCAAGGACACGCCCCGCGAGGAGCTGGTCCGCGCCGTACGGGCCGCCGCCCGGGGCGAGTCGGTGCTCGCGCCGAGCGTCGCCGGGCGGCTGATGGGCCGGCTGCGCGCACCGGTCGAGGAGCCGCTCAGCCAACGGGAGTTGGAGGTGCTCACCCTGGTGGCGCGTGGTGCCTCCAACCGGGAGGCGGCGACCCGCCTGTTCATCAGCGAGGCCACCGTCAAGACGCACCTGCTGCACCTGTACGCCAAGCTCGGGGTCAACGACCGGGCTGCCGCGGTGGCCACCGCGTACGACCGGGGGTTGCTGACGCCCGGCGGGCGGTGAGCGGCACAGGGCAGGATGGGCGGATGCGCGCGTCCCGACTGATCTCGTTGCTGTTGCTGTTGCAGTCGCGCGGATCGATGACGGCGAGCGAGCTGGCACGGGAGCTGGAGATTTCCGAGCGGACCGTCTATCGGGACGTTCTGGCGCTCTCCGCGGCGGGTGTGCCGGTCTACGCCGACCGGGGGCGGGCCGGCGGTTACCGCCTGCTCGGCGGGTACCGCACCCGACTGACCGGGCTGACCCGCGACGAGGCGGAGGCGCTCTTCCTCGCCGGGCTGCCCGGGCCGGCCGGCGAGATGGGGCTCGCCGACGCGGTCGCGTCCGCCGAGCTGAAGGTGCTCGCCGCGCTGCCACCCTCCCTGCGCGATGCGCCGGCCCGTGCCGGGCAGCGGTTCCACCTGGACGTGCCGGGCTGGTTCCGGGAGACCGCGCCACCGCTCTGGCTGCCCGAGCTGGCCCGGGCGGTCTGGGGCGACCGGGTGGTGGAGCTGCGCTACCGACGCGGCGACCGGGAGGCGACCCGCCAGGTCCAGCCGTACGGCCTGGTGCTCAAGAGCGGGGTCTGGTATCTGGTCGGCCGGGTCGGCGACGATGTGCGCACCTACCGGGTGGACCGGGTCACCGGGGTCGAGGTGGGCGACGAGCACTTCGACCGCGACGAGGGCTTCGACCTGGCCGGGCACTGGCGCGAGCAGGCCGGGTCGTTCCTGCGGACCATGCTGCGGGCCGAGGTCGCCGTCCGGCTGAGCCCCGCCGGCCTGCGCCAGCTCCGGCACCTGGTCGATGCCCCCTTCGTGTACGACGAACTGGTCGCCGCCGCCAGCCCGCCCGACGGGCAGGGTTGGGTGGTGACGCGGTTGCCCGTCGAGTCGGTCCAGGTGGCGTACCACCAACTGCTGGGGCTCGGCCCCGAGGTCGAGGTCATCGACCCACCCGAGCTGCGGCGGTTGTTCGCGGAGAGCGCCGACCGGCTCGCCGCGCTCTACCGGTAGCCGGTCACGTCCGCCGGCTTGCCCGCGTCGACCACCTCGGTGATGTAGCGGAAACCCTCGGGTTGGCTGCCGTCGAGGTCGGTGAAGCCGTACACCTTGGACAGCGTGCCGGCGTCGACGGATTTGCCGCTCCAGCGGGCCTTCTCCTCGTCGGCGGCGAGCGCGGCCACCGCCCGGCCGACGAAGGCCGGGGTCTCCGAGATGAGGAAGTTCGTGTCGGTGGCGGCACCGTCGCGCCAGTTCTCCTCGGTCACGCCGAAGTGCTCCAGCATCGCCTCGGAACGGATCCAGCCGGGGGTGAGCGCCACGGCGGTGCAGCCGTGTGGCTTCAGCTCGTGCGCCTGGCTGAAGGCGAGCCGGTTGACCGACACCTTGGCCAGGTCGTAGAAGACCGACAGCCGGTAGTTCTCGTCGTTGTACGCCTTGGTGCCGTCGCCCATCTCCACCACCAGGCCGCCGGGCTTGCGGATCAGCAGCGGCAGGGCGAAGTGGCTGGTGATGATGTGCGTGTCGACGGCCAGTCGCAGGGTACGGAAGCCGGCGTCGAGCGGCTGCTCCCAGACCGGCTTGTTCCAGGTGACCAGTGGGTCGCCGCCCCAGATGTCGTTCACCAGCACGTCGAGTCGACCCTGCTCGGCGTCGATCCGGGCGACCAGGTCGCGGACCTGCTCGGGCACCAGGTGGTCGACCTGAACGGCAATGCCGGTGCCGCCGGCCTCGCTGACCAGTTCGGCGGTCTCCTCGATGGTCTCCGGTCGGTCCATCTCGGAGCGGCCGGCCCGGGAGCTGCGACCGGTGGCGTAGACCGTGGCACCGGCCGCGCCGAGCTGAACGGCGATCTGCCGCCCGGCACCACGGGTGGCACCGGCGACGAGCGCGATCTTTCCTGTGAGCGGTTGTGTCATGCCTGCGACGTTGTCAGGAATACCTGACAACCGACGTCCGAATTCGGTACTCGATCTAATCGACCAGCCGGACCCGGACCCGGCGGTTGGCCCGGCCCTTGCTCTCCACCTTGACCACCTGCACCTTGCCGATCTGGGCGGTGGAGGCGACGTGGGTGCCCCCATCGGCCTGCACGTCCAGCCCGACGATGTCGACGATCCGGACCTCCTGCTCATCCGGCGGGATGAGGTTGGACTGGGTACGGATGATGTCCGGCAGGGCCAGCGCCTCGGTGCGCGGCAGCACCCGGGTGGCGACCGAGCGGTCGGCGGCCACCTCGGCGTTGACCAGTTCCTCGATGCGGCTCTTGAAGTCCGGGGGCACCTCGGGGAGGTTGAAGTCCATCCGGGCCTCGCCCGGCTCCATGGAGTTGCCCGTGACGAGGGCGCCGAAGTCGCGGAACACCACACCGCAGAGCACGTGCAGCCCGGAGTGGGTACGCATCAGCCGGGTACGGCGCTCGTCCTCCACCGCGCCCACGACCTCGGTGCCGACCGGCGGCAGCGGGTCACCTTCGGCGGGGATCAGGTAGGGGTCGTCGCCCTTGCGGGTGCCGACGATCCGGGTCTGCACGCCCTGCCAGAGCAGGACGCCGTGGTCGGGTGGTTGACCACCGCCACCCGGGTAGAACGCCGAACGGTCCAGCACGATGCCCTGCTCCGCATCGGAGTGCAGGACCGTGCACGTCCATTCGCGCAGGGTCGGATCGGCAAGGTCCAGCCGGTGCGTCCGGCCATGCTGTGTGACGCCCATGACAGGGCAGGTTACTCGTTCAGAAAGCCGGAGATGCGGTCCCGCAGATCGGCGCGTTCCGACCAGAGCACGCCGGGCCGGTCGTACACGTGCAGGGTGGCCTGGGGCAGCGCGACGGCGAGCCGCTCGGCGACCTCGACCGGGTGCAGGTCGTCGCCCGCGCAACCGATCACCAACGCCGGCGCGGTGACCGCCGTCAGGTCACCGATCTGGCGCAGCGGGGTCTGGTCGGTGAGCGTGGCCAGGCCGTCGGCCAGGCCGTCGCGGAGCAGTTGGTCGAGCCGTTGTCGCAGGTAGGCCCAGCCGGCCGGGGTGTTGCGCACCGCCGGAGGCAACTCCAGCGTGACGATGTCGGCGACCGCCGAGGCGTCCCCGCTCTCCACCGCCTCCAGCAGGTCGGTGACGCGCTCCCGGGCGAGCGGCCCGCGTGGCTCGTCGAGGACCGCCGGCAGGAAGAAGACCAGCTTGTCGAAGCGGTCCGGGCTCTCCACGAGGAGTCGGCAGAGGGCACCCGCGCCGAGGCTCGCGCCGAACGCCCGGCTGGCGCCGCCGAGGTCGGCGATCGCCCGCAGATCCCGGGCCAGGTCCAGGTAGTCCCAGGGCCCGTCCGGGGCTTCGGAGCGGCCGTGCCCGCGGAACTGGAAGAACACCTTGCGGCCGTTCACCCCACTGCCGAACGGGCGGGTGGTGGCGATGCCGTTGCCCAGCCCGTGCGCGAACACGGTGACCGGATCACCGGTGCCGGTGACCAGCCGCTCCAGCCGTACGCCGTGCGGGGTGGTGACCAGCTCGGTCTCCGGCTCCGGCAGCGCCGGCCGGCCGGTACGCGGCCCACCCGGCCCGGGCCCCCAGGTGCGGGGCCCGCTGTCGGGTGGGGGCGGCCAGCGAAAACCTCTCACCAGAACCCTTTGCCGTCGGTGAGGTCGCGCAGACCGACCCGTACGTCGAGCAGGTAGATGAGCGCGGCGGCGATGCCGATCAGTCCGAAGAGGCTGATCGGACCGAAACCGAGCAGGGTGAGCACGAGGCAGACCGCCAGGATGGCGATCCAGCCGCCCTTGGGCAGCGTCCCGATGGCGGGGAAGGCGTCGGAGCGCTGCGTGACGGCGTGCACCAGCGCGACACCCTGGATGATCAGCGCGAAGACGAGCAGGATCAGCTCGATCACGTAGCGGACTTCGAACGCGAAGATCGGCGCGGCGTTGGCCATGTCGGCCAGTTTATGTCCACGACCCCGGCTACGTCCGACAAGGACGCCGCCGGGGTCGTCGACCCGACGAGTTACTCGGCGGCCGGGCGGGTCCGCTTGGTGGCCCGGGGGAGCTTCGCCGACGGGGTCTCGGCCGTCTTGGCAGCCTTCGGCGCGCGGGCGACCTTCTTGACCGCAGCCGGCTTGGCCTCGGCGATCTCGGCCACGTCGGCCGGGGTCGGCGCGTCGGCGGGGGCCGCAACGGTGGGGGTGGTGGCAGCCGCGGTGGTGGCCGGCGTCACGGCCTCGGTGGCCTCGATGTCGGCGTTGACCGTCTCGGCGGCCTCCAGCACGCCGGCACCGACGACCCGCTCGCCCCGGGCGACCAGCGCGCCGTACGCGGCGAACGCGCGCTCCTGGGCGACCTGGGCGCCCGCGACCACCAGGGCGGCGTTGCGGGTCGCGGCGGCGCGCAGCTTGTCGATGTCGGTCACCTCGCGCAGCTTCGCCAGGTCGGCGGTCTCGTTGGCGGTGCGCAGCGTCTCGGTGGCCTTCTGCTTCAACTCGAAGCCGGTCAGCACGGCCCGGCCACCCAGGTCGGCGACGACCCGGGTGCTGAGGACGCCGACCACGGCGGGCAGCTTGCGCAGCTGCTCGATGGCCAGCTCACCGGCGCCGGCTGCGGCGTAGATCGGGGCGGGGATGCGGTTGGTCTTCGGCTCGCTCATGACGTCTCCTCTTCGGCCGCCTCGGCGGCCTTCTTCTTCTGGGGGATGCTGGTGCTGCCCGGGGCGGGGGCGGTGCCCGCCTCGGTGACGGCGACCGACTCGAGCACGGCCTCGGTCGGGGTGCCGCCCACGGTGGTGGGGCCGGTGGCGGCCACATTGGCCAGGTCCGCAGCCTGGCTGGCGGGCTGGTCGGCCTGCGCCGCCTCGGCTTCGGCCTGAGCCTCGGCCACCCGGGTGTTCTCCCGGCGGAACGTCTCGTAGATCTGACTGAGCGACTGCTTCTGCGCCATCGTCAGGTCGGCGTCCACGGCGATGGCGGCGAGCACCCCGTGGCCTTCCTTGTCGTCGAGCAGGCCGGCGCGCAGGTACATCGCCGGCGTGGAGACCCGCAGCGCGCTCGCCAGTTGCTGGAGCACCTCGGCGCTGGGTTTGCGCAGGCCCCGCTCGATCTGGCTGAGGTACGGGTTGCTGACCCCCGCCTGCTCGGCGAGCTGCCGAAGCGAGATCTTGGCGTTGCGCCGCAGATCGCGGATGAACCCGCCGACGTCGGGAAGGTCCTTGGGTGTGGCCATGGCAGCGACGCTAACCGCCCGCGCTAGCTCTTGCAAGCAAAACGCTAACCATAGTTAGCAAGGTCTCAGGACGCTGTTGCGCGCCGCTCGGCCGATCCGTACGGTCCGTCCGTGGACAAGATCACAGTCAATGGAGCAAGCATCGCGTACGACGAGGCCGGCACCGGTTCGCCCGTCGTCCTGCTGCACGCCGGAATCGCCGACCGGCGGATGTGGCGAGGGCAGGTGTCCGCGATCGCCGCCCGGCACCGGGTGATCGTCCCGGACCTGCGCGGCTACGGAGACTCGGAGCTCCCGCCGACCCCGTTCACGCACCACGACGACGTGGCCGGGCTGCTGGACGCGCTCGACCTGCCCCGGGCCGCCCTGGTCGGCTGCTCCTTCGGCGGAGCGGTCGCCATCGACACCGCGCTGGCCCACCCCGACCGGGTGAGCGCGCTCGCGCTGTTCGACACGGCGGTCTCCGGCAACGAGTGGTCCGACGAGGCGAACGAGCTCTGGGACGGCCTGGTCGGCGAGGTCGACCCGGACGACTTCGTCGCCGGCGCGGCCGGTGAGGTGCGGTTCTGGGTGGTCGGCCCGCACCGCCAGCCGGAGGACGTCGACCCGGAGCTGGTCGCGTTCGCGCAGGAGATGGACCAGCGCGCCCTCGCCGCCGAACTGGCGCTCGGCGCGGTCGAGGTGGGAGAGCTGTCGCCACCGGCGATCGGTCGTCTCGGTGAGTTGAAGATCCCCGTCCTGGTCACCGCCGGCGCCGCGGACGTGCCGGACATCAGTCGGCTCGCCGACCGGATCGCCGCCGAGGTCCCCGGCGCGGTACGACTGCCCGACGTGCCGGACGCCGCGCACCTGCTGCCGTTGGAGCGTCCGGAGCAGGTCAACGCCGCGCTGCTCGACTTCCTGAGCTAGAGCGCGCTCACCAGAGCGGGCGGACCGCCCCGACCGGGACCCCGCCACCGAAGAGCGGCACCTCGGCGTACTCGGTCAGCACCGGAGCGTCCACGCCGAGCCGGCGCAGCGCGGAGACCAGGACCGGCATCCGGGCCCGGTCGGCGCCGTCGTCGATCTTCAGTGCGACGGCGCCGACGCCCGGCAGCGCCACGGCGATCACGCCCTCGGCACCGACCTTGGCCAGCAGCCCCGGGACACCCCGCATCAGCCGGGTGTCGTCGGCCTGGGTGCCACCCACGATCTCCGGGTACGCCCGCATCGCGTCCACCACTGTGCGCGGCACCGAGCCGGGCTCGGCGTCGACCAGCCGGAGGTACGCCCCGGCCAGGCCGGCCAGCGACACCGCGAGGACCGGGGCACCGCAACCGTCGACCCCCACCGCCGCCGCCTGCTCGCCGGTGAACTCCTCGATGGCGGCCCGCAGTCGCTGCTGAAGCGGGTGCTCCGGCCGCCAGTAGCCGTCCCGGGACCAACCGGCGGCCTCGCAGGTCAACAGCATCCCGCTGTGCTTGCCGGAGCAGTTCATCTGCACCCGGCTCGGACCGCCACCGGCCCGAAGCACCGCCTCCCGCGCCGCGGCCCCCACCGGCAGGTCGGGCGGGCAGTGCAGCGCCGACGCGTCCAACCCGGCGCGCTCCAGCAGCGCGCCGACCCGGGCCAGGTGGAATTCCTCGCCGGCGTGGCTCGCCGAGACCAGCGCCACGTCGGCCGGGTCGGTCAGGGCCAGGCCGGCCCGGAGCATCCCGATCGCCTGCATCGGCTTGCTGGCCGAGCGGGGGAAGATCGGCGAGGTCACGTCCCCGGCGGACGCCACCGCGACACCATCGGCGTCCAGCACCACCACCGAGCCGCGGTGCGCACCCTCCACGAACCCGGACCGGACCACCTCGGCGAGCGGCGCGCCGCCCTCGTACGTCTTCGTCACGCGCTGGACGGTACCGACGGTCCGGGGGTGCCCGGCGGCCGGGTGACCAGGAGGTCCACCGCCCGGGTGACAGGGGCGCAGGACAGACCTGGCCTTACAACCCGAGCAGCTCGCGGGCCTCGGTGGTGGTCAGCGGCGGGCGCTGAGCGAGCTGGGCGAAACCCACCGCGCGGGCGACCAGCTGCATGTTGGACTCCACCGGGCGGCCCTTCGCATACGTCACGGTGTCCTCCATGCCGACCCGCAGGTGCCCGCCGGTCGACAGCGAGGCCAGCAGCACCGCGATGGTGCTCCGGCCGACGCCGGTGGCCGAGAAGGTGGTGCCCTCGGGCAGGTCCCGCAGCATCCGGTGGGCCGCGACCAGGGTCTCGGTGTTGCCCGGCATCCCGCCCGGCACGCCCATCACGAAGTCGACGTGCACGTGCCCGCCGGCCGGCAGCCCGTACTTGCCGAGCAACCGCTGCAACGCGGACAGGTGGCCGAGGTCGAAGATCTCGTATTCCGGCACGATTCCGCGTTCCTGCATCCGGGTGTGCAGGTCGACGATGAACTCCCAGCGGTTGAGGAAGACGTCGTCGCCGAAGTTGACAGTGCCCATGGTGCAGGAGGCCATGTCCGGACGGGCGTCGAGCACGGCGAGCCGGGCGGCCTCCGGGTCGGTCACCGCGCCGCCGGAGGAGAGCTGCACGATCAGGTCGGTGCTCTCCCGCAGCGCCGCCACCGTGTCGGCCAGGCGCACCGGGTCGAGCGTCGGCCGGGCCTCGTCGTCGCGGATGTGGACGTGGATCACGGCGGCGCCGAGGGCCTCGCACTCCTTCGCGGTGAGCAGCAACTCGTCGAGGGTCACCGGCAGCGCCGGCACCTCCGCCTTGGCCGACTCAGCGCCGGTCGGGGCCACCGTGATCAACGTCCCTGTCGTCATGCCGGCGATCCTAGACGGCCCGCTCAGGACGGGTCGATCGCCGCCGCGGTCTCGCCGATCAGCAACGCGGCGTCGTCCGGGACGTTCCGCTTCAGCACCGCGAGAGCGACCTGGCCCAGCTCGTGGTGCAGCACGGCGGTGCCGACGAAGCCGACCGCCCGGCCGTCGAGGGTCACCGGCGTACCGGCCACCGGCGGCTGATCGGTGGTCACCCCGTCCAGATGCAGCAGTACGAGGCGACGCGGCGGCCGGCCCATGTTGTGCACCCGCGCCACCGTCTCCTGCCCCCGGTAGCAACCCTTGTCCAGATGAACCGCCGGGGCGATCAGGTCGACCTCGGCCGGAATGGTCCGGTGGTCGGTGTCCACCCCGACTCGCGGCTGCCGGGCGGCCACCCGGATCGCCTCGTACGCCCACAGCCCCGCGACCGGCACACCGGCGCCGCGCAGCTCCGCCACCACCTGGTCCATCGCCGAGCGGGGCACCAGCAGGTCCACCCCGAGCGGACCACGTCGGGCCCAGCCGCCGATCGGCAGCGGTCGTACGTCGTACCGAGCGCTCGCCCGGGGTGGCACGGCACCGTGCGGAAACTTCGGACCCGGCACCGCGACCACGTCCGGTGCGGCGAGCCCGGTCACGCCGAGCGTGCCGAGCGCCTCCATGGCCGCCGGCCCGACCAGCGACAACAGCGCGCGCTCGGCCGTCGCGTCGCGCGGTTCGACCTTGCTGAAGAACCGCATCTTCTCCAGGTAGGTCAGCAGGCCCTGGGTGGCACCGGGCTCGGTGTCCAGCCAGGTGGTCTCGCCGTCCTCGGCGACCATGGCGTGCTGCTCGATGTGGCCGTGCGGGGACAGCACCAGCAACTCGGTGCCCTCACCGGCGGCCAGCGCGTTCAGGTGCTGCGAGGTGACCGTGTGCAGCCAACTGGCCCGCTCCTCCCCGGGCACCGCGATGATCCCTCGATGCGACCGGTCGACCAGACCGACCTCGGTGTCGAGGGTGCGCTGCTCGCGCAGCGGGTCCCCGTAGTGCGCGGCCACCCCCCGCACCCCGGCCGCGACGTGCGCCGGATCCGGTTGGTCACGGCTGGCCTCGTCGATGCTCTCGACGGCCACCGCACCCGCGATGTCGATCATTTTTCGTCCCCGTTCTCGCAGCGTACGCAGACGCCGAAGAGTGACACGTGCCCGATGTCCACCCGGAACCCGCGCTGCGCGGCCAACTGGTCGGCGAGGGGGCGGAGCAGCTCCGGATCGATCTCGTCGATCGCGCCGCACTCCCGGCAGACCAGGTGGACGTGTTGGTGTTCACCGGCGGCGTGATAGGTCGGTGAGCCGTGCGACAGGTGCGTGTGGGTGACCAGACCGAGCCGTTCCAGCAGCTCGAGCGTGCGGTAGATGGTGGTGATGTTGACGCCGGCGGCCACCTCCCGGACCGCGGTGTGCACCTGCTCCGGGGTGGCGTGGCCCAGATTGAGCACCGCCTGGAGAACGAGCTGCCGCTGGGCCGTCAGCCGCAGCCCACGGGCCCGCAGCATTTCCGCGAGGGAGGATTCGGACACCGTCCGATCATAGTTCGGCCACCAGGCTGTTCCCCGCACCGCGATCGATCACCGCTACGCTCGACGGTCATGGTGAGGTCGTCCGTCGGGAAGGTCGCGGCCGCCCCGACCGCGCGGATCGCCGTTCTGGGCCGCGGCCCGGTGCCGCCCGGCGACCCGGTGCTCCGCGGTGACGACCTCGGTGTGCTGCACGGCGACGGGCTGTTCGAGACCATGCACCTGCGGGACGGCCAGCCGTGGCTGCGCGACGAACACCTGGCCCGCCTGACCGCGGCGGCGGCCGCCGTCGAGCTGACCCTGCCCCCCACCAGCGCGCTGATCGACCTGCTGGATCAGGTGCGGACAGGCTGGCCAGCAGCAGTGGAGGGTGCACTTCGGCTGGTCTGCACCCGAGGCCCGGAGGCCGGCGGCCCGCCCACCATCTACGCCACGCTGGCCCCGGTGCCGGCGGCCTCCCGGGCCGCCCGGCGGGACGGAATCACGGTGGCCACCCTGCCGCTGGGGCTGCCCGCCGCCGCCCGCAGTGGGCTGACCTGGCTGCCGGCCGGCATCAAGTCCACGTCGTACGCGGTCAGCAGCGCCGCCCGCCGCTGGGCCCGCCGGGCCGGCGTGGACGACGTGCTCTGGATCTCATCCGACGGGTACGTGCTGGAGGGCCCCACCGCCAATGTGGTGTGGCTCACCGACGACACGCTCTGCACGGTGCCGGCCGCCAGCACCGGCATCCTCGCCGGCACCACCGCGGCCTGGCTGCTCGCCCACGCGAGCGAGCTGGGCCTGGGCGCCGCCGAGCGGATGGTCGGCACCGCCGAACTGCACGCGGCGGACGGCGTGTGGTTCACCTCGTCGCTGCGCGGAGCCGCCGAGGTCCACACGCTGGACGGGGTACGGCGGGCTCGCTGCCCGCGTACCCCCGCCCTACAGGCCCTGCTGGGCTTCCCCGTCTAGCCGGCCACCGACCGTCGAGGTCAACCGCCGACCCGGACGAGTCGGGCGGAGAGGTGCGGACTGAGCCCGTGCCCCATGGCGGCCATCTCCTGGGCGTAGAGCAGCGCACCCTCGACGATGCCGAAGAGCCGGTGCCCGCCGGTGACCTCCTTGGCGGTCGGAGTCCGGATCACCGCGTCGGTGGCGAACTCGAGCTGCGTGCCGGTGCGCTTGCCCAGGTGCAGCTCCATCACCCCGGTCGGGGTGGTCAGCAGCGCCTCCAGCTCGTCGGTCGCCCGCCCGTCCACCAGCACCGGTCGCCACCAGCCCACCTCGCGGCCGGCCGGACGGACCGGCTTGCTCTGCTCGTCGAGGATCCACGCACGCGACTCGTAGTGCAGGAACGGTCGGCCGTCGTGGCTGATCCGGATCTCCTGCGCGTAGTCGAAGTCCTCGATGGTGGGGAAACCGCCCTTGCCCCGACCACGCCACAGACCGATGTACGGCAGCAGGGCATCCAGCGCGGGGTGCAGCTTCGGCCCGACCCGCAGGTCGTGGCTCTCCTCGAACGGGTACTCCTCGACCGGCGGCGCGTTCAGCCACGGCGGCTGCAGCGGGTTCTCGCTCACTGGACCACCTTCGTTCGCGACTGCGGGGCTCGCAAACCCGGCTCACTCCTCGCGCTCACCAGCGTCCTCTCGAAATGCGTACGGCAAGGTAGACCAGGCCACCGGCGAGCCCACCCAGGCCAGCGACCAGCAGGCTGACAAACCCGATCTCGGTAACCATCCCGGCCATCCTATGCTGGGCCACATGGCCCGCACTCTCGTCGTCAAGGCCACCGCAGGGGCGGACGCCCCGGAGCGGTGCGCGCAGGCATTCACCGTCGCCGCGACGGCGGTAGCGGCCGGGGTGGACGTCTCGCTCTGGCTGACCGGTGAGTCCACCTGGTTCGCGGTGCCCGGTCGCGCCCAGCAGTTCGACCTGCCGCACTCCGCACCCCTGGCCGAGCTGTTGCACGTCATCCTGACCAGCGGCCGGGTGACCGCCTGCACGCAGTGCGCGGCCCGACGGGACATCGGCCCGGACGACGTACTGCCCGGGGTCCGGATCGCCGGTGCCGCGGTCTTCGTCGAGGAGGCGTTGGCCGAGGGCGCGCAGGCACTCGTCTACTGACCGCACGGCGGCGGTGGGTCGATCCGGGCGGAGTGCCGATACCGACCCGACATCTCGGACGACTGCCTACGATTCGGTTGTGACCGAGGCGGCGGAGAGGTTCTTCGAGGCACTGCCGTCGCACGCCGCCGAGGTCCTCGGCGGCCTGGCCGACGGCACCCTCCAGATCGACCTCGGCGAGGACCACCGCACCGAACACTGGCTGGTCCGGATGCGGCCCGGGTCGGTGCAGGTCAGCCGGGGACGCGGTCCGGCCGACGCGATCTGGTACAGCAGCGCCGCCCTCTTCGACCGGCTGATCACCGGTGAGGCCCAGGGGGTCGCGGCGGTGCTGCGCAATGAGAGCACGTTCAGCGGGAACGTGGTGCTCTTCCTCGCCTTCCGCCGGTTCTTTCCGAGCCCGCCCGGCACCCGCGACCCCCGCGAAACGGCCCGTCGAGCAGCCGGGCGACTCAGGTGAAGGACCTCGTCAGCATTCTGGACGGCAACACCTTCCTGGTCAGCGACCGGCGTGGGGACATCGAACCGTCCTACGACTTCCCCACCGGGCTGTTCTCCTTCGACACCCGCTTCCTGTCCAAGTGGGTGCTCACCCTGGACGGCGAACGGCTGCACGCACTCTCCGTCGACGATGCCGAGTCGTACCGCACCAAGTTCTTCCTCGCCCCCGGCGAACCCACGCACTATCTGGACGCCAAGGCGTCGGTGATCCGCAGTCGGGCGATCGTGGGCAGCTTCCAGGAGGAGCTGACCGTGCTGAACCACCTCGGCGCGGAGGTCGAGTGCACCCTCCGGATCGAGGTCGGGGCCGACTTCGCCGACCTGTTCGAGATCAAGAACTCTCGACAGAAGCGGGGCCGGACCACAGTCACGATCGCCGAGAACGAGCTGCGGCTGACCTACCGGCGGGAGGCGTTCCACCGGGAGATGGTGGTCAGCACCACCGCGCCGGCGCAGGTCGACGACACCGGAATGACCTTCCGCATCCGGATCGCCCGCAACGACAGCTGGAGCACGCGGCTGCACGTGTCCAGCGTCGTCTTCGGGGCCCGGGGCGAAGACATCCGGGCCACCCTCCCGTACGGCGGCAGCCGCAGCGCGGACGCCATCCGGGCCGAGCAGCAGGAGCTGATCGACCGGGCGCCGAAGCTCGGCTGCGACTGCGAGCCGCTGGCCGGGGCGTACCGGCGCAGCCTGAACGACCTGGCCGCGCTGCGGTACGAGTCGATCGCCCTTGGCGTACGGCTGATCGCCGCAGGACTCCCCTGGTTCATGACCCTGTTCGGCCGGGACAGCATCATCACCTCTTTGCAGGTGCTGCCGTTCCTGCCGGAGCTGGTTCCGCCGACCATCCTGATGCTGGCCGGCCTCCAGGGGCAGCGGGTGGACGACTTCCGGGACGAGGAGCCCGGCAAGATCCTGCACGAGCTGCGGTACGGGGAGACCGCCGGCTTCGAGGAGCAGCCACACTCGCCGTACTACGGGTCGGCCGACTCGACGCCCCTGTTCATCATCCTGATCGACGAGTACGAGCGGTGGACCGGCGACGCGGCACTCGTCCGCAAGCTGGAACCGCAGGTCCGCGCGGCGTTGGAGTGGATCGACACCTACGGTGACCTGCTCGGCACCGGCTACCTCTGGTACCAGACCCGCAACCCGGAGACCGGCCTGCAGAACCAGTGCTGGAAGGACTCCTGGGACGCCATCTCGTACTCCGACGGTCGGCTGCCCGACTTCCCCCGGGCCACCTGCGAGTTGCAGGGCTACGCCTACGACGCGAAGGTCCGGGCCGCCCGGCTGGCCCGGACCTTCTGGAACGATCCGGAGTTCGCCGACGAGCTGGAGCGCCAGGCCGCCGACCTCAAACGGCGGTTCGACCGCGACTTCTGGATCGCCGACCGCGAGTACTACGCGCTCGCGCTGGACGCCGACGGCCGGCAGGTGGACGCGCTGACCTCGAACATCGGGCACCTGCTGTGGAGCGGCATCGTGGACGAGTCGCGCGCCGGCAAGGTGGTCGAGCATCTGCTCGGGCCACGACTGTTCTCCGGCTGGGGGGTGCGGACGCTCGCCGCGGACGAGGGGCGGTACAACCCGATCGGCTACCACGTGGGCACCGTCTGGCCGTTCGACAACTCGATCATCGCCTGGGGATTGTGGCGGTACGGCTTCCGGGAGGAGGCAGGGTTGCTCTGCGAGACGATGCTGGCCGCGTCCCGGTACTTCCAGGGTCGGCTGCCGGAGGCGTTCGCCGGCTACGCCCGCGACCTCACCGACTACCCGGTGGAGTACCCGACCGCGTGCAGCCCGCAGGCCTGGTCGACCGGCACCCCGCTGCTGCTGCTGCGGGTGATGCTGGGGCTGGAGCCGCAGGGCGAGCACCTGATCATCGACCCGGCAGTGCCACCGGGAATGGGCCGACTCGAGCTGCTGGACATCCCCGGCCGGTGGGGCATGGTCGACGCGTTGGGTCGCAGCCGTGACCCGGAGGACCAGCCGGACGACGGCTGACCCGAGGGGCCGCCCAGCTCAGCCCGGGCAGCCGACGGTGGCGGCCAGTCGGGTGGCGTCCGGGCTGATCTCGGCCAGCACCGTGACGACACCGCTGCGGTACGCGTACACCGGGGGTTGGTCCAGCAGTGGGCCGTTACCGGCCAGCGGGGCGAGTGCGGCCGTCGAGGCCGGCGGGCCGGGACCGTTCGCGGACCATGCGGTACGGGCGAGCCCGCCGCCCGGGCAGGGCGCGGTGACCAGCTCCGAAGCGGCGTCGCCCGGCCGGTCGAGGGCCCGCAGCGCGGCGGTCAAGGCGGCGGTCTCCGGGTCGCCGGCGGTGGCCAGGGCCGGCGTGTATCCGGTGCCGACCGGCCGGCAACCGGTGTCGACGACCAGTCGCACCCGGCCGTCGACGGTCGGCCGGCCCTCGACGGCCACGAATTCTCCGGCGTCGGCGCGCAGCTCGGGGCCGTCCACGCCGGGCCCGACTCCGGCGCGCCAGCTCGCCGGCAGCCGCTCGGCGATGCCGGCCAGCACGGCCCGCTCGTCACCGGTGGCCGCGAGCACCCCTACCTCGCGCCGCAGCCTCGCCCCGTCGGCGAACGGGGTCACCCGGCAGCCGGACGCGACCCGCGCGGGGCCCAGTTCCAGCAGACCGGCCGCACCTGCCGCGCGGGCCAACTCGCCGACCGCCCGGTCGACCACCGGGCCGGCCTGATCGAGGGAGCGCTGTTCGCGCACGGTCGGCGGGTCGTTCCGCACCGATATCCAGGTGAGCCCGGCCAGCAGCACCGCCCAGGCCACGGTCACGGCCAGCAGCCAACGCCGCCGCGACCCGGCCGGTGTCGGCGCGGCAGGGCCGGCCGAAGAGGCCCAACCCGTCTGGACAGCACCGCTCACCCGGCCATGGTGTCACGGGCCCGCCGCCGGGCCGGCAGCGGATGCGGTCGGCCCGGCGGAGCGACTGCGGGTCAGTGGTCGTTCAGCCGGGGCGGCGGGTCGAGCCGGTAGCCGACGCCCCGCACGGTGTGCACCTGCGGTCCGCCCGGGAGGCCCCGCAGCCTGCGACGAAGCCGTTTGATGGTGGATTGCAGCGCTGCGGTGTCCGCGCCACCCAGCGCGGAGACGCAGAGCCGTTCGTAGCTCCACACCACCAGCGGCGGGCCGATGAGCAGGGTGAGCAACTCCCGTTCGGTGGGGGTCAGCGGAAGCACCTCGCCGCGCCAGGTGACCCGGTGTCCGGCCCGGTCGACGACCAGCTCACCCCACTTCACGAGGCCCCGCGCCTCGGTGAGCGGAAGGACTGTGGGACTGACCGGCGCCGGGCCCGTCGGCGACGACAACAGCTCGCGTAGCTCGGTCAGATCGGAACAGCTGTGCACCGGGGCGCGCCCGTCGAGTTGGCTCAGCACCCGCTCCCGCAGCGACATGTCCGTGCCCACGCAGAGGACGATGGGGACCGCTTCGTCGGACCCGCCGCTTTCATCCCTGAAATCCACCCGTAGATAGTGACGCATGCCGATGAATTTCGGCACCCGTCCCGGCGTGCCGGCGCGCTGCGAAGAAACGACCGGGGCCAGCCACCCCCGGGAGGGTGACCGGCCCCGGTCGATCAGAGCAGTGGGTCAGGCGACGGTGACGGCAACCTCGTTGACGCCTCGGCCGGCAGTGACAGCGGTGTCACCGTTGCCGTGCCGGGACAACGCCCGCAGCGTCCAGGAACCCGGCGCGGCGAAGAACCGGAACTGCCCGGCGGCTGAGGTGACCACCTCGGCGGTGAACTCACCGGTCGAGTCGAGCAGCCGGACGTACGCGCCCGGCACCGGCTCGGCCTCGGCGGAACGGACGATGCCGGTGATGACGGTTTCCTTCTCCAGGTCCAGGCTGGCCGGCAGCGGCGCGGCCTGGTCCGGTGCGGCGCAACCTGCGGCGGTGGGAAGAGTCATGATCAGGCCTCCCCGGGTTCGTCGCCGAGCGCGACCGGCACACCGACCAGCGAGCCGTACTCGGTCCAGGAGCCGTCGTAGTTCTTGACGTTGCGGTGACCCAGCAGCTCCTGGAGCACGAACCAGGTGTGCGACGAGCGCTCACCGATCCGGCAGTACGCGATGGTCTCCTTGCCGTCGTCGAGCCCCGCGTCGCCGTAGATCTTGCGCAGCTCGTCGTCGGACCGGAAGGTGCCGTCCTCGTTGGCCGCCTTGGACCACGGCACGCTGATCGCGGTGGGGATGTGGCCGGCCCGCTGCGCCTGCTCCTGCGGCAGGTGGGCGGGGGCGAGCAGGCGACCGGCGAACTCGTCGGGGCTGCGCACGTCGACCAGGTTCTTGGTGCCGATCGCGGCGACGACCTCGTCGCGGAAGGCCCGGATGGAGGTGTCCGGCTCCTCCGCGACGTACTGCGTCGCCGGGCGGGACACCGCGTCGGTGACGAGCGGGCGGGCGTCCAGCTCCCACTTCTTGCGGCCGCCGTCGAGCAGCTTCACGTCACGGTGGCCGTAGAGCTTGAAGTACCAGTAGGCGTACGCGGCGAACCAGTTGTTGTTGCCGCCGTACAGGATGACGGTGTCGTCGTTGCTGATGCCCCGCTCGGAGAGCAGCGCCTCGAACTGCGTCTTGTTGACGAAGTCCCGGCGAACCTGGTCCTGGAGGTCGGTCCTCCAGTCAATCTTGATGGCGCCGGCGATGTGGCCGGTCTCGTAGGCCGAGGTGTCCTCGTCGACCTCGACGAAGACGACGCCCGGGGCGTCGAGGTTCTTCTCGGCCCACTCGGCCGAAACGAGTGCGGTGTCGCGACTCATCGAATCACTCCCTGGTGAGGATGGATGGTGAGCCAACGCGCGCGAATCGATGGGTGTAACTGTCGCACCACGCGCGGGACCCAGCGGAAGGACGGGATCACGGGTTCGTGCGACGGCGCCGCTGCCGGGCGTTCGGTGGGATAACCGGAGGGTGCGAGAACCCTGTGCCGGTGGCCGCCGTCAGGCGGCCGGAGACAGCCCCGCCGTCAGATGACGGGGCGACACAGGCAGGTGGCCACGCGGCACAGGTCGACCGCGCGCCGTTTGGTGAGGTGGGTCCCCATGGCCAGGGAGCCTACCAGCCAGTGACCGTGCTGCCACTGGGCCGACCACCATCCGGGAATCGCCGGGATCGCCGAGGATGTCGGCGTCCCACCGCGCCTCCGGCGTCAGCCAGCGGAGTTGATCGGCACGTTCTTGGCGTCGGCGGTGACCGCCAGCCCCTCCGGCAGTGGACGGACCTCCCGGACCGCGAGCTGGAACGGCAACTCCGGCAGGGGAACGTCGATGGAAATGCTCTTGGCGAAGTTGTTCAACAGGCCGCGCGCCAGCGGCAGGTTCGGCAGACCCGCGGCGTCCAGGTCGTTGAACCGCAGGGCGACCGCGCCGTTGTCGGCGACGGTGACGTCGGCGGTGCCGCTGATCGTGATCTTCTGACCGAGGATGTCGGCCGGACCCGTGACGGCGAGCTTGCCGTTCTGCTCGCCGAGGGTGAGACCCGGGCGGTTCAGCAGCGCGGCCAGACTCTCGTAGCTGATCGTGCCGGCACCGTTGACGGTGTCCGCCACGACGTCACCCTGGCCGGTGCGCAGGGTGTCCAGCGAGGCCCGGACGTTGCGGGCGGTCACATCGAGCACCGGCAGCCGGACGGCGTCGCCCTCGACCGGGGCCTGCACGTCCCGCAGGTTGATGGTGATCCGCTTGTAACGGCCATCCAGCACCTGGGTGAGGAACGGCGTGCCGCCCACCTCCACATCGGGCTCGGCGGATTGCGCGCCCTGCTTGGTGATCTCCTGGCGGACCCGGTCTGCGATCATCCGCTCGGCGACCCCGACCGCGACCCGGTCGGCGACCACCAGCAACCCCGCCAGCAGCAGGAGCAGCACGAACAGCCCGATGAGCAGCTTGCGTCCACGCCGTCGGGGTCGCGCCTCGTTCACCGGATAGTCCTGCGCCACGCCGCCTCCTGTCTCCGCCCGTCGCGCCGCGACGGATCGTTCGTACCGACGCCGCGGGGCGGCGCACCCGTAGGTACCCGACCGACCCAGCGCTCAATCGTGACTCAGAGGAAGAGCATGCACATGGCGTACGCGGCGGGCGCCGCCAGGGCGAAACCGCCGAGCGGGCCCTGCATGTGCCGGGCCACCCACATCGTGGGCGGTTCGCCGGCCATCAACCGGCCTGCCTCCGCGTACCCCACGGCGAGGTCGGAGAGGACGGCGGTGACCGCCGCGACCAGGCCGATCACGGCGGCCCGGGTCGGCGTGAAGGGAGCCACCAGGTAGCTGCCGAGGAGGGCGCTGGTCAGCGTGCCGACCATCGCGCCGGCCACCACGCCGGCGGCGCCCCGGGGCACCTGCGGGGCGAGCCGGGGCCAGGGCAGGACGGCGTCGGTGAGTCGGGCGACGGTGAGCGCGACACCGCTCGCGGTCAGGCAGACGGTGATCGCCTGGGTGCCGGCCGGGATCCGGCTGAGCACGATCAGGGTGCCGAAGGCCACCACCCCCACCACGATGAGCAGCGTGGCGCCGAGGGAGTCGGTGACCCGGACCCGGTCGACCCGACGAACCAGCTGGCCGAGCACGGCGGCGAGGAACCCGCCGGCGGCCAGGTAGCCCAGTGGCGCCAGGCCGGCGACGTCGGTCTGCACCGCGGCGATGTCGGCCAGCGCCGCGACCACGGCGCTGATCCCGGCGACCACCAACAGCGCGGGCGGACGCATGGCCATCGTCCAGGCGAGCACGAACAGTAGTTGGACGCCGAAGATGATGAAGGCGAACGGCAGCCGGTGACCGGGGCCCGACGTCTGCGCGCCGAGCACCAGGCCGACACCGAGCAGCGCGGCGAAGCCGGCGATGGTCAGCGCCAGTTGACGGTGCACCGCGACCGGGGGGATGACCTCCTCTTCCGGCTCGTCGATCTCGTCTTCGGATCGGCGGGCCGGCTCGCCGGCGCGACGGGCACGGCGCGGCCCACCCCGTTCGCGGCGGTCGCCATCGGTGGTGGCCGGACCGGTACGCGGCGCGGGCGGTTGGCCGCGCGTCGCTGCGGCGGCCGGGCCCGGCTGGGGCCCAGCGGGCCACGATTCACGGCCGGCCTCGGGCGAGGTGGAGGGAAACACGACCCGATCGTGCCAGACCGACGGCCCGACGCGGTGGTCACGGGTTTCAGCGACGTTAAAATCCTTGCCACGATCAGGGGCAAGATAGACAAACGGGAAATGACCTGACGGCGCGGCCGAGGCGATCGGTTACGCTCATCGCGTTACCCGCCCGTCAGCGACGCCGGGACCACGCAATTTCTCAGCGCACTCCTTGATGAGTGCGACTGGTCGCGTGCGGCCTCGCGCCGCCGGGACGGAGGTGATCGTGGAGATCCTGCTGCTGGTGACCGCACGCGCAGGAGAACCGTCGGCTGTGCTGCCGGCGCTCGACCTGCTGCCGCACTCGGTCCGCACCGCGCCGCGTGATGTTCGCACACTGGTCGCGGGCCCCAGCCCGGACGCGGTGATGGTGGATGCCCGATCGGAGTTGAGCGAGGCCCGGGCGACCTGCCGGATGTTGCACGCCACCGGGCTCGGCGTGCCGTTGGTCGCGGTGGTGACCGAGGCCGGCCTGATCGCCCTCAACGCCGACTGGGGCGTCGACGACGTCATCCTCGCCTCGGCCGGCCCCGCCGAGGTCGAGGCACGGCTGCGGCTGGCGGTGGGCCGGCTCAGCAACGCGACCGCCGGCGCGGGCGGCTCGATCCGGGCCGGTGAGCTGACCATCGACCCGGACACCTACGCGGCCAAGCTGAAGGGCCGTCCGCTCGACCTCACCTACAAGGAGTTCGAGCTGTTGAAGTTCCTGGCCCAGCACCCGGGCCGGGTGTTCACCCGGGACCAACTCCTGCGCGAGGTCTGGGGCTACGACTACTTCGGCGGCACCCGCACGGTGGACGTGCACGTCCGGCGACTGCGCGCCAAGCTCGGCTCGGAGTACGAGTCGATGATCGGCACCGTCCGCCAGGTCGGCTACAAGTTCGTCGTCCCGCCGTCGCGGTCGCTTCCCGAGGCGGAGCACGCGCCCCTGCCGGTCTGATCCGGAGACCTCTCCGGGCGATTTCCCATATGCCCTTTTTGCGCAGCTTGGCGGATCTATTCTGACTGCCGGGTTTGTCGGAGAAAGGGGCGATGGTGCTCGCACTGAACACGGGGGCGACGGGCCGGCGTGACCGGCAAGCCAGGCGGAAGTCGTGACGCGGGGCAGCTCCACCGCGCGGGCCGCGGGGATCGTGACGCTGGTGGTGGCGGGGCTGCTCGGCTCCGCGTACGTGCTGGGCCGCAGCCTCGTCCCCGACCAGACGCCCCGGCAGTCCACTGGCGTCACCACGAGCGCCGACGGACCGCACTACGCCGACCAGCCCGGCGTTGGCGGGCCGGGCGGAACCCCGAGCGCCAGCGCAAGCGCGGCTGGGACCGGCCCAGCCGAGACCGGCCAGGACGGGTCCGGACGGGACGCCGGAGGCGACAACCTGTTCGGCGCGCACGCCACCACCGGCACCCCGCGGCTCGCGCTGACCTTCGACGACGGGCCGGACCCGCGCTACACGCCGCAGGTCCTCGCCGTCCTGCGCGAATACGACGTGCGCGCCACGTTCTGCGTGGTCGGCGAGAACGCGCAGAACCACCCCGAGCTGGTCCAGTCGATCGTGGACGCCGGGCACACCCTGTGCAACCACTCCTGGCACCACGACGTGGGCCTGGGCACCCGGTCGGCCGACGCGATCCGCTCCGACCTCCTGCGCACCAACGCGGCGATCCGGGCGGCGGTGCCGAACGCCCCGATCGTCTGGTACCGCCAGCCGGGCGGAGCCTGGACGTACCCGGTGGTGTCGGTGGCGCGGCAGCTCGGCATGACCCCACTGCACTGGTCGGTGGATCCGTCGGACTGGGAGCTACCCGGCGCCAGCAAGATCACCGCGACGGTGCTTGGCCAGGCCGAACCCGGCTCGGTGGTGCTGCTGCACGACGCCGGTGGGGACCGGCAGGGCACGGTCGACGCGCTGCGCCGGATCCTGCCCGACCTGACCGCCCGGTTCGAGCTGGAGGCCCTCCCCACCGACCCGACGTGAGCCGCGGCTTTACAGCGACGCTCCGGGGGTCACGACACGCAACGGATACGGTGGCGGGATGAGCAGCGCGGAGCCGACCAGCGACCAGGTGACCCGGAGCGACCAACTGGCGCCGGCGGAGATCGCCGACGTACTCGCCCTCGCCAGCGCCGCAGGTGACACGGACGGAGCGGACCCGCTCGACGAACACGTCCTGCTGCGGCTGCGCGACGCCGACGCCCCCGCCGTTCACCTGATCGCCCGCGCCGACGACGGCACCCTCACCGGGTACGCGCACCTGGACACCACCGACCCGGTCGGTGGGATCGGGGTCGAACTGGTGGTGCACCCCGCGTACCGGCGACGGGGCACCGGGCGGGCGCTCGCCCGGGGCGTACTCGCCTCGGCCACCGGGCCGCTGCGGGCGTGGGCGCACGGCGACCACCCCTCGGCCGCCGCGCTCGCCGTCGACCTCGGCTTCACCCGCGCCCGGGTGCTCTGGCAGTTGCGCCGGCCGTTGGCGGCCCCGCTGGGTGAGCCGCGCCTGCCCGACGGTGTCGCGCTACGCGCGTTCCGGCCCGGGGCGGACGACGCCGCCTGGTTGACCCTCAACGCACGGGCCTTCGCCGAGCACCCCGAACAGGGCCGGTGGACGTCGGACGACCTGCGGGTCCGCCTCGCCGAGCCGTGGTTCGACCCGGCGGGCTTCCTGCTCGCCGAGGAGACCGCGACCGGGCGACTGCTCGGATTCCACTGGACCAAGGTGCACGAGCGGCCGGGGTCGGCCCGGATCGGCGAGGTGTACGTCCTGGGGGTGGAGCCGACCGCGCACGGTGGCGGACTCGGCCGGGCCCTGACCACCGCCGGGTTGGCACACCTGCGGGACAAGCGTGGCCTCGACCGGGTGATGCTCTTCGTGGACGACTCGAACACCGGTGCCGTCGCGCTCTACGAGCGGCTGGGCTTCGCCCGCTGGTCCGCGCACATCAACTACCACCTGGGCTGACCGTCGGCCGTCGCTGCGACCGCGTCACCGACGGGTAACGGCCGAGCATCGGCGGGATAACGCCGAACCGGAAATATGGCCATACTTCCGACAGGTGTACCCGGGTTCACTTAACGGACAACTCACCCTCGGCAAGCGGTCACCTCAGGGGCCGTACGTGTTCACCTTGCGTTCACTTGCGACCGGCGAACCGGCCACCTGGCACTTCTAACTTTCGTGTCAGCCGGTCAGTGCCGGTCCTCGGGCCCCGGGATCGGGGCGCCAAGTCAGACGCGAAGGGAAACCCCTCAGGTGAAGCTCCAGCGGTACGGCACTATTGCCTGCCTCGCTCTTGCCGCGACGCTCGGCCTCAGTGCATGCGGCTCGGACAACAACGAGCCCGCCTCCGGCGCGAGTGCTTCGGGCTCGACCGCCGCGGTCGACTGCGCCACCGGCACGCTGAACGCCCAGGGCTCGTCGGCTCAGAAGAACGCCATGGCCGAGTGGATCAAGGCGTACCAGCAGAAGTGCCAGGGCACCACGATCAACTACGAGGCTTCCGGCTCGGGCGCCGGCATCCAGGCGTTCATCGCCGGGACCGCCGACTTCGCCGGTTCCGACTCCGCGCTCAAGCCGGAGGAGCAGCCGCAGGCGGACGCCAAGTGCGTCGGTGGCAAGGCCATCCACCTGCCGATGGTGATCGGCCCGGTGGCCGTCGCCTACAACGTCAGCGGCGTGGACAACCTCCAGCTCAAGCCGGCCACCCTGGCGAAGATCTTCGCCGGCAAGGTCACCAAGTGGGACGACGCCACGATCAAGGCCGACAACCCGGACGCCAAGCTCCCGGCGACCACGATCCAGACCGTGCACCGCTCGGACGAGTCGGGCACCACCGACAACTTCACCAAGTACCTCTCGAAGACCGCTGAGAGCGACTGGACCCTGGGCAACGCCAAGGCGTGGAAGGCCCCGGGCGGCACCGGCGCCAAGGGCTCGGACGGCGTGGCCAGCCGGGTCAAGGGCGCGGACGGCTCCATCGGCTACATGGAGTGGTCGTTCGCCGAGAACGCCGGTCTGAAGATGTCGAAGATCGGCAACGGCAACGGCGAGTTCGCCGCGCTGACCGCCGACGCGGCCGGCAAGACCATCGCCGGCGCTGCCATCGAGGGTCAGGGCGACGACCTCAAGCTGAAGATCGACTACAACACCAAGGAGGCCGGGGCCTACCCGATCGTCCTGGCGACGTACGAGATCGTCTGCAGCAAGGGCCTCGCGGCCGACAAGCTGAAGCTGGTCAAGGGCCTGCTGGGCCACGCCGCCAGCGCCGAGGGCCAGGCCTCTCTCACCGAGCTGGGCTACGCCCCGCTGCCGGAGACGGTCCGCACCAAGGTCGAGACCGCGGTCAAGAACCTCTCCTGACCCGATTCCACACCTCCGCAACCGAATCGAGCGAGCAGATGGGTGAAACCCCTCACCGCTCGGCCGACGCCGGCACCGGCGGGACGCGCGTGACCCAGAGTCACGAGTGGCCCGCCGGTGCCTCGGCGCGTGTGGCCGAGGCACCAGTCAGCACCCGTTCCCCGGGCGGCACCGGGCTGGGCGGCGGCGGCGCGCTGCCGCGCAGCCGTAAGTTCGGCGCCGAGCGGGCCTTCCGCGGTCTCACCCTGGCCGCCGGCACCGCCGTTCTGGTCATCATCGCCGCCATCGCGATCTTCCTGGTCGCCAAGGCGGTGCCGGCCCTACGCGCCAACACCGAGAACTTCTGGTCCTACGAGGGCTGGTCCCCCAACGAGACGGAGCCGAAGTTCGGCATCGGTGCGCTCGCCTTCGGCACCGTGCTCAGCTCGGCGCTCGCACTGCTCATCGCGGTGCCGGTGGCGCTCGGCATCGCGCTCTACCTCTCGCACTACGCGCCGCGCCGGCTGGGCACCGCGCTCGGCTTCCTGGTCGACCTGCTGGCCGCCGTACCGAGCGTGGTCTTCGGCCTCTGGGGACGGGACGTCTTCAGCAGCCCCGTCCGGGACTTCTCGGTCTGGCTGAACCAGCACTTCGGCTGGATCCCGCTCTTCGGCGGCGACGGCCCCTTCGGGGCGTCGGTCATGCTCGGCGCGCTGGTGCTCGCGATCATGGTGCTGCCGATCATCACCTCGCTCTCCCGCGAGGTGTTCCTCCAGACCCCCACCGCGAACGAGGAGGCCGCCCTCGCCCTGGGCGCTACCCGCTGGGAGATGCTCCGCACCGCGGTGCTGCCCTACGGCCGTCCCGGCATCATCGCCGCGATGATGCTCGGCCTCGGCCGGGCGCTCGGCGAGACCATCGCCCTGGCGCTGACCCTCGGCATCACCTTCGGCATCTCGTTCAACCTGATCCAGAACGGCGGCAACACCATCGCCGCCAACATCGCCAACGCGTTCGGCGAGGCGAACGAGACCGGCCGTGGCGCGCTCATCGCCTCCGGTCTGGTGCTGTTCGCCATCACGCTGATCGTCAACATCACGGCGCGGGCGATCATCTACCGCCGCCGGGAGTTCACGGAGTCGGCCGCATGACCACAACCGCCACCTCCCACCGCACCCGACCGCCGGCCCAACCCGACTCGCTGCGGGCCAAGCGGCTGCCCTGGTACGCCGCCCCGGCCATCGCCGTGGCGGCCCTGGCGCTCTCCGCCGTGCTCGTCTACGGCACCAGCATCGGCGGCCCGGTCCTCGTGATCGTCCTCGGTGCGATCCTCTACCTGGTCGGACTCTTCGCCGCCGCCAACGCGGTCGAGGGGCGCCGGTCGGCCCGCAACCGCACCTGGAGCGCGCTGATCCACTCCGCCTTCGTGCTGGCGGTACTGCCGCTCGTGTCGGTGGTCTGGACCCTGGTCAGCAAGGGCGCCGACCGACTGGACGTCAACTTCTTCCAAACCTCGATGAACAACATCGGGGCCCGGGACGCCAACGGCGGCGCGTACCACGCGATCGTCGGCACGCTGGAGCAGGTCGGCATCGCCACCCTGATCACCGTCCCGCTCGGCGTTCTCTGCGCGATCTACATCGTCGAGTACGGGCGCGGCAAGTTCGCCTTCGCGATCCGGTTCTTCGTGGACGTCATGACCGGCATTCCGTCGATCGTCTCCGGCCTCTTCGTGCTGGCGTTCTGGGTGCTGATCGTGTCGCCGTGGTTCAACGACGGTCGGCCCAGCTTCTCCGGCTTCGCCGCCGCGCTCGCGCTGAGCGTGCTCATGCTGCCCACCATCGTCCGGTCCACCGAGGAGATGCTCCGCCTCGTACCGGCGCCACTGCGCGAGGGCGCGTACGCGCTCGGCGTACCCAAGTGGAAGACCATCCTGCGGGTGGTGCTGCCGACGGCGCTGCCCGGCATCGTCACCGGCGTCATGCTCGCCATCGCCCGCGCGGCCGGTGAGACCGCGCCGGTGCTGCTGGTCGCCGGCGGTGGCGCCGCGATCAACACCAACCCCTTCGAGAACAACCAGTCGTCGCTGTCCCTCTTCGTCTACCAGCAGGCCGGCGACGCGTCGAAATACGCGCCGGCACGGGCGTGGACCGCGGCACTCACCCTGGTCGCCCTCGTGCTCATCCTGACGATCGCGGCGAAGCTGCTGGCCCGTCGCAACAGGCTCAGCCGATGAACCCCGGAGGTACCACCATGGCCAAGCGCGTCTCCGCCTCGAACGTCACCGCGTACTACGGCGGCTTCAAGGCAATCGAGAACATCAACCTGACAGTCGAGCCGAAGACGGTCACCGCCCTCATCGGGCCGTCCGGTTGCGGCAAGTCGACGTTCCTGCGGTCGATCAACCGGATGCACGAGGTGCTGCCGGGGGCCCGGGTCGAGGGCAGCCTGACCATCGACGACCAGGACATCTACGACCGCGACGTGGACGTCACAGCGGTCCGGCGCACCATCGGCATGGTCTTTCAGCGGCCGAACCCTTTCCCCACCATGAGCATCTTCGAGAACGTGGTGGCCGGGCTGAAGCTCAACGGGGTCCGCAAGAAGTCGATCCTGGAAGACGCGGCCGAGAAGGCCCTGCGCGCCGCGAACCTGTGGAGCGAGGTCAAGGACCGGTTGGGCAAGCCCGGCGCGGGCCTCTCCGGCGGTCAGCAGCAGCGGCTCTGCATCGCCCGGACCATCGCGGTCGAGCCACAGGTCGTCCTGATGGACGAGCCGTGCTCCGCCCTGGACCCGATCTCCACGCTGGCGATCGAGGACCTGATGTTCCAGCTGAAGGACAAGTTCACGATCATCATCGTGACGCACAACATGCAGCAGGCAGCGCGTGTCTCGGACCGGACCGCCTTCTTCTCGATCGAGAAGACCGGCGACCCGGGCCGGTTGATCGAGTACGACAACACCCAGAAGATCTTCAGCAACCCGAGCGTGAAGAAGACCGAGGACTACATCACCGGCCGCTTCGGCTGAGCCGCCCACGTCCGGCCAGCGGCGCCCCGCATCCCGGCG
>NZ_QGSY01000215.1 GCF_003857035.1 Micromonospora arida | reverse complement strand
TCCCTCGACGTACCGGTGGTCCTCCACCGGGGTGTTGGCCAACCCGAGGTCGGGCTGGGTGTCGCTGAAGGACTTCACCGTCGCCCCCTACAACGGCCAGCAACTCGTCTACGCCACCACCCACGACACCGGCACCCGGTGGGGCTCGATGAACTTCGGCCTCTTCTCGAACTACTCGCAGATGGGCTCGGCCAGCCAGAACGCGATGAACAACGCGACCGTCGCGCCGTCGCTGTTCTACTTCGCGCCGCGCAACATCTGGGTGCTGGCCTACCAGTGGGGTGGGCCGGCGTTCTCCTACCGGACCTCGACCGACCCGACCAACCCGAACGGTTGGTCGTCGGCGCAGACGCTGTTCAGCGGAAGTATCACCGGCTCCGGTACCGGCCCGATCGATCAGGCGGTCATCGGTGACGGCACGAACATGTACCTGTTCTTCGCCGGTGACAACGGCAAGATCTACCGGGCCAGCATGCCGATCGGGAACTTCCCGGGCAGCTTCGGCTCCAACTACACGACCATCATGAGTGACACCACGAACAACCTGTTCGAGGCCGTTCAGGTCTACAAGCTCCAGGGCCTGAACAAGTACCTCATGATCGTCGAGGCCATCGGCTCGAACGGGCGCTACTTCCGGTCGTTCACCGCCAGCAGCCTGGGCGGTTCGTGGACGCCGCAGGCCACCAGTGAGAGCAACCCGTTCGCCGGCAAGGCCAACAGCGGCGCCACCTGGACCAACGACATCAGCCACGGTGAGCTGCTGCGCACCAACGCCGACCAGACCATGACCGTCAACGCCTGCAACCTGCAACTGCTCTACCAGGGCCGTTCCCCCAACTCCGGCGGCGACTACGGCCTCCTGCCGTACCGCCCGGGTCTGCTGACCCTGCAGCGCTGACCCTGTTTGATCACGCTCGACTGACCCGCAACGGGCGGGCTCGGCGCCACGCCGAGCTCGCCCGCACCACTCCGAGTGCGGTTGATCCTCTGGCGTCCCCGGTTGGGACCTGCCTCGCCCGGTCCGGCGCTTGACCCACTCGGGTTCCTGGAAGTCGGGGTGTCGTGTGAGCTGCGAAGCAACAATTTCGGCATTGGATCACTCCCGTGACGTCTGGCTGACAAAGACGGGATACGACACGCACCATCGGGGCGGCCTGTGGCTGACGAGTTTGGGACGATGCGCCGGTCGAACATCACCCGACTCGAAGGGAACCCCACGATGGCAAAGGTCATCTCCACGCTGTTCATCTCGGCCGACGGTGTGGCCGAGATCGACCCTGACTGGCACTTCCCGTACTTCGACGAGAACATGGGCCGCGCCGTCACCGAGGACTATGACCCCGCCGATGTGCTGCTCATCGGCCGCGAGACGTACGACAGCTTCGCCGGGGCCTGGCCCGGCCGGGAGGCCGCGGGTGGCGACGACGCGCCGTTCGCCAAGCAACTCGGCGACATGCGCAAGGTCGTCGTCTCGCGCCAGCCGCTGGAGTTCTCCTGGCGCAACTCCGAGCTGATCAAGGGGGAGCTCCTCGCCGCCGTCACCGCGCTCAAGGCCGATGCCGGCGTCCGGGCAATCCTCATCCCCGGGTCGATCTCCGTGGTGCAGCAACTGCTCGCGGCCGGCCTGGTCGACGAGCTGCGTCTGCTGGTGCATCCGGTGGCCGCGCGCAAGGGCCGCAAGCTGTTCGACGAGGGCGACGTGGCGTATTACCTGCGACTGGTGGCTTCGGAAGCGTTCCCGACCGGCGTCCTCCGGGTGATCTACGCGCCGGGCCCGGCACCGACTCCGGTCGGCTACGACGAGATCAAGGACCAGGTGCCCGCCGGAAACTAGTGCGCGTTTCGGGAACGGCCGCCGCGCCGGCCGTTCCCGGTCCGAGGCCGTCACAAGCCCGTGTGAAGATCGCGCCGTGGTCGCGTTCCGGTGCTCCGCAAGCACGGCATGCGAGTGGAGTGGAACCGCAAGCAGTCCCGGCGGATCCGGGTCACCGGTGCCCGGTGGTACGCACCACTGGATTGACCACCACCGATTCATCCCACACTCCGGACCGGTATTTAGTGAGGGTCATCGATATTGACGGTGGGCGTCGACGGCGACAGGATCTTGGGCACCACCACCCCTGATCCCTCCTGGGAGACTCCATGACCCGTCCCCGCCTGCCCCGCCTGCGGGCAGCCACCCGGTTGGCCGCACTCGTCCTGGCCACCGCCGGCGTGCTGCTCACCGTCGCCACCCCCGCCAGCGCCGCCGTGCCCACCGGCCGTTACGTCGCGTTGGGTGACTCGTACACCGCAGGTCCGCTGGTCCCCACCCAGGTCGACCTCAACTGCCTGCGGTCCAACCGCAACTACCCGTCGCTGGTGGCGGCGTCCGCCGGCTCGTCGTCGTTCGCCGACGTGAGCTGCTCCGGCGCTACCACCGACGACATCCTCTACGGCGGTAGTGGCCAACTGGGCATCACGTTGCCGCCGCAGCTCAACGCGGTCACGGCGAACACGTCGCTGGTGACGGTGCAGATCGGCGGCAACGACATCGGTTTCGCCGGCATCATCGGCGACTGCGCGGAGGCGAGTGTCAGCAGCCCGCTCGGATCTCCGTGCAAGAACCGGTACACCGCCGGAGGTGTCGACCAGTTGCAGGCGCGGATCGTCGCCGCCACGCCGAAGATCACCGCCGTGCTCCAGGCGGTCCGGCGTGCCGCACCGGGCGCGCGGGTCGTGGTGCTGGGCTATCCGGCGATCCTGCCAGACAGCGGTTACGGCTGCTGGCCGGTCGTTCCGATCGCCTACCAGGACGTGCCGTACCTGCGTGGCGTGGAGAAGTCGCTCAACGCGATGCTGGCCAGCGTCGCGAGCGCCAACGGCGCCACCTACGCCGATGTCTACACCCCGTCGATCGGCCGCGACGCGTGCAAGGGCAGCGGCACCCGGTGGGTCGAGGGTCTGGTGCCGCAGAACTCGGCCGCGCCGTTCCACCCCAACGCCCGAGGTGAGCAGGGCATGGCCACCGCCCTGATCGCCCGGTTGAACAGCTGACCGAGCCGTAAACGGCCGAGCCCGCCCCGCCGACAGCGGCGGGGCGGGTCACGCCTTCGGTGCGCCGCGCGGCGGTGCCCAGACTCGATGTGCTTGAGATCGAGGAGTCCGGGGTACCGAAAGCTATGCCGAATGTGGGGCAAGTCCTCGGAGACCGTTACCGCCTGGTCGAAAGCATCGCCAGCGGCGGAATGGGTGACGTGTGGCGGGCGGTCGACGAAACCCTCGACCGGTGCGTGGCGGTCAAGATGCTGCAACCTCGGTTGGCTACCGACGGCGGCTTCGGTGAGCGGTTCCGGCGCGAGGCGCGGGCCATGGCAGCCCTGCGTCACCCGGGTGTCGCCCAGGTCTACGACTACGGTGAGGTGGTCCAGTCCGGAGCGCCGGTCCTCGCCTACATCGTGATGGAATGCGTGCAGGGGCAGCCGTTGTCGGAGCGGATCGCCGAGGTCGGCCGGCTGGACGTGGCCGAGACGATGTCGATCGCCGCGCAGTCCGCCCGTGCTCTGCAGGCCGCGCATGACGCCGGTGTCGTCCACCGTGACGTCAAACCCAGCAATCTGATCATCGAGCCGGACGGACACGTCGTACTCGTCGATTTCGGTGTTGCGGTGACGCGGGAAGCGACGAGCCTGACCGGAGCGAACCAGATCGTCGGCACCGCCCTGTACATGGCACCCGAGCAGGTCGCGAAGAACGAGACCACACCGGCGATCGACATCTACGCGCTGGGGGCTGTCGTCTACCACTGCCTCGCCGGGCGGCCGCCGCACCAGGGCGAGAATGCCGTCGCGGTGGCGCTGCGGCATCTCGCAGAGGAACCGTCGCCGCTGCCCGAGGACGTTCCGGCGGAGGTCCGGCGTGTGGTCGCCACCGCGATGGCCAAGGAGCCCGCAGACCGCTTTCCGACGGCAGCGGCCATGGCCAGGGTGGCGCAGGCACTCGCGGCCCCGTCCGACCACCTGCTGGCCACCGCGGCTGGGGCGACCGAGATCGGGGTGCGGACCGAGGTCACGGATGCCCGGCGGTCGGCCCCCGGCGGCACGGTGAGCCGGGCCGTCACTCCTGGGCCCAGAGCGCTCGCGGTGCTTCTCGGATCCTTGGCCGCCGCGGCTGCCGTCCTGGTGTTCGCCGATCCCATCGGGATCATGCCCGGCCCGACCGGGCGCCCGTCGACGCCTTCCGTGGTGCCGCCCGCGGTGTCGCCAACGGTGCCGTCCCAGCGGGAACCGGGCCCCGGCGTCGGCGGCGGTGAACCCGCTACCCGCAGTTCCGCGGGCATGCCGGTCCGGGCGCCCGGCTCCGCGACCCCGACGCCTTCCCGGGCCGCGGGCGAGGGGGCGGTGGACCCATCGACGCCGTCCGGTGAAAGCACTGCGGATATGCCCGGTCCCACCGCGTCCGAGAGCGCTCCTGCGGAGCCGACGGAAGCCCCGACGGGCGGAACGACAGCGGCACCGACCACGGGGACGACGGAGGACGCAGCGGCGGACCCAACCTCGGAACCGTCGGCGGAGGAGTCGACGGCCGGAGGAGAGACCACGGTGCCGCAGGTGTAGCGGAATGCGGCAACGACAACGGTCTCGCGGCTGGACCGTGCCGCAAGATTGGCCCTTTGCTCTGCACCCGCGGAAGCGCCATCCAGCTGTGGGCCGGTGGTGCCTCGGCGGGTGCAGAGCAAAGGGTACGTCGAGCGGGGTCTGCCCGCGGCCGTCATGGACGCCGAGGCGGGCGGGGGGTTGCCCGCGCAACGCCCACTGGCGTGGCGACCGAAGCCGCCACGCCAGTGGTTCGATGTCAGGAACTGATCGGGGTCAACTGGTGCGACAGCTGATCGTCGGCCAGTTCCAGTTGCCGTTGGCCATGATCGTTACGCCGAAGTTGTTGCCGTTGCCGTTCGGCGTCGCGGTGACGGTGCCGCTGTTGCCGTTGACGGCGGCGTTCCAGCTGTTCTGAATGCTCTGGCCGCCACCGAGGCCGAGGCTGACGACCCAGTTGTTGGTGCCGCTGACCGCGACGTTGAGGTTGAACCGGTCACCCCACTGCTGGCCGGCGGAGATCGTCGCGTTGCAGTTTCCGGTCCCCGGGTTGCCGGTGGTGGGCGGGGGAGTGGTCGGGTTGCCACCGCCGCTGCCCTCCCGGACGGTGATGTCGGAGCTTCCGCTGCTCTGGTAACCCTCGGTGGCCATGACCTGGTAGCTGTGGTTGGTGCCGAGGTTCAGGCCGGCCCGGGCCCAGGCGTCGAAGTGGTTGGCGGTGGTGATGGTGCCACTCGAGCGCTTCTGCTGGCGGACGCTCCAGAACTGGTAGAACGTCTGGTTGCCGTCGATCGACGGGGCGTTGACCCGCTGGCTGCGGAGGATGTCGTAGGTGCCGCCGTCAGTGGTGACCGTGCCCATCCGCTGTGCGCCGCTGCTCGGGTTGTAGCTGCCGAAGTTCTCCACCACGTAGTACTCGATCAGCGGGTTGCGCGTCCATCCGTACAGGGCGAGGTAGGTGTTGTTGTTGCCCGGGTTGTAGCTGCCCGAGTAGGTGACCGTCCGGCGGTTGCCGGTGGCCCAACCCTTGCCGCCGACCCAGTTGTTGGTGCTCCTGTCCCAACTGCTGGTGTAGCGGCCGTCGGCGCGCAGCGTCATGCTGGCGTTGCCGCTGTCCTTCCAGAACGAGAAGTAGTACCCGTTGTGCGTGCCGGTGAGGTTCGACGTGAGGGTCCGGTCGGCCTCGGCGTACGCGTTGGTGGCCGTCATGGTGCCGGCGACGGCCACGACGGCGGCGCATGCGGCGCCCAGGAGCAACCGCATGCGGCCGCGGCCTCTCGGTTTGGTGTGGCTGGTGTCGGTCATGGAACTGTTGCCTCCTCTGACGGCTGGCGGGGGCCAGCGGCGCGGTACGCCTCGGCAGGCTGCCGGTGGTCGGGTAACGGCCACGGCGTCGTACCGCTCGGTGGTGGTGGGCCGGTCGTCCTGCACGACGACCGGAGAAGTGGGTCGTGGTGGCTGGTGCTGACGACAATCGAGCGCCGTCGATGGCGACCGTATTAACCCGGCCGTCGACTTGTCAACAATTTCCGGAAACAGCGTGGCCACACCGCTGTCATCTTCGGAGCAGCATCCATACAGGTCAGTAGTCGATCAGAGTCCGGGCCGGTCACCGCGGCGTCGGAACAGCCGAACATCGGTCGGGGTGGGAGCTGCCGGAAGTTCCGGAGACTTTCCGGACCAGGTGTCCCGGCCGTGGCCAGTGGTACGGGCAGACGCTCCCGTTGCCCGGGCGGTCAGCGACGGCGTAGGGCGTTGAGCCGGGCGGCCTGGCGGGTCAGATGGTCGCGTTCGGCGAGGTTGGGGGCCTGCTGGGCGGCCTCGACGTACAGCCGTGCCGCCGTTGCCGGATCGCCGTCGCGCTCGTGCAGGTACGCCGCCACCGCCGAGTACCGGGGCAGTGCGTCGTCCACCGCCGCGAGCGCCGTCAGGCCGGCCCTGGGGCCGTCGGCCTCACCGACTGCCACCGCGCGGTTGAGTCGTACGACCGGGTTCCCGGTCAGGCGCGCGAGTTCGTCGTACCACTCCACGATCTGCACCCAGTCGGTCTCGGCGGCGGTGGGCGCGTCCGCGTGCAGCGCCGCGATGGCGGCCTGGGCCTGGAACTCGCCCAGTTGGTCGCGGGCCAGGGCCGCCTGCAGGATCTCGACGCCCTCGGCGATCGACCGGGTGTCCCAGCGGCTGCGGTCCTGCTCGGCGAGCGGTACCAGGCTGCCGTCGGGCGCGGTCCGGGCGGCGCGCCTGGCGTGGTGCAACAGCATGAGGGCGAGCAGCCCCGCCACCTCGGGGTGGTCGATCGCGGCCGCGAGTTGCCGGGTGAGCCGGATGGCTTCGGCGGCGAGGTCCACGTCACCGGAGTACCCCTCGTTGAAGACCAGGTAGAGGACGCGCAGCACGGTGGCGACGTCACCGGGTCGGTCGAGGCGCAGCCCGGAGACGGTGCGCTTCGCCCGGCTGATGCGCTGCGCCATGGTCGCCTCGGGCACCAGGTAGGCATGGGCGATCTGCCGGGTGGTCAGCCCGCCGACGGCACGGAGCGTGAGCGCGACCGCGGACGACGGCGTCAGCGACGGGTGGGCGCACAGAAAGTAGAGCTGGAGCGTGTCGTCCACCGTGGGAGCGGGCCCCGGCGCCGGCTCCTCGTCGACGAGATCCTCCCGCCGACGGCGCGCGGCGTCGGCGCGGGCCGCGTCGAGGAACCGTCGCCACGCCACCGTGGTCAGCCAGCCCTTCGGGTCGCGCGGCGGGTCGGCCGGCCAGACGCGGACCGCCTCGACCAGGGCGTCCTGCACGGCGTCCTCGGCCGCCGCGAAGTCGATTCCGCGGCGGACGAGGATCCCGAGGACGCTCGGCGTGAGGCTCCGCAGCAGCGTCTCGTCCATCGGAGTCGTCACTCCGTGATGGTGGGCGGCTCACTCAAAAACGGGCGAAGCTCCAGCCACTCGTGGATCGGCTTGCCGCCTGCCCCCGGAGCGGCCGACAGTTCCCCGGCCAGCTCGACCGCCCGGTCGTAGCTGTCGACGTCGATCACCATCCAGCCAGCGATGAGATCCTTGGTCTCCGCGAAGGGGCCGTCGGTGACCGGCGGGCGACCCTCGCCGTCGTACCGGACCCACGCTCCCTCCGGGGCGAGTGCCTGACCGTCGACGAACTCGCCGGTTCCCTCGAGTCGGGCCGCGAAGTCGCGCATGTACTGCATGTGGGCCGAGATCTCCGCCGGGGTCCACTGGTCCATCGGCACGTCGTTCACTGTGGCCGGGCCGCCCCGGTAGTGCTTGAGCAGCAGGTACTTCGCCATCGTGATGCTCCTCGTTGCTGGCCGTGACCCATCGTGGTCACGTTCACTCCGGGGACGGAGCCGGTCGGCGCTTCTCGACATGGCTGTCCGGTTTTTTCCCTCCCGCAGGTTAACCTCGGGTGAATCGTCCGACATCGGGGCGCCACCGGCCGGCGCAAAACTTGATTCGTTCCAAAAAAGTGAGCTAGTGTTCGTCAAGTGATGTCCGACTTCGAGGTGCAACTGCGGGCCGCCTCGCTGCGCGTGACCCGGCCTCGACTGGCGGTGCTCGCGGCGCTGCGCGACCACCCGCACGCCGGCACCGACGCGGTGATCGCGCTGGTCCGCGCGGACCATCCCACGGTCTCCCACCAAGCGGTGTACGACGTGCTGCGGGTGCTCACCGACGCCGGTCTGGTGCGGCGCATCCAGCCGGCCGGGGCGACCGCCCGCTACGAGTCCCGGGTCGCGGACAACCACCACCATGTCGTGTGCCGCTCCTGCGGCGCCATCGCCGACGTCGACTGCGCCGTCGGCCACGCTCCCTGTCTCACCGCCTCGAACGACCATGGTTTCGTGGTCGACGAGGCGGAGGTCGTCTATTGGGGCACCTGCCCCGACTGTGCGACCGAACGTACGCCCCAGAGATCCGCAAGCTCGGAAGGAAGTACATGAGCGACACCCAGGACAACGGCCCCACCAGTGCGCAGGGCGTGGACAAGAAGGCAGCCGCCGGCTGCCCGGTCGCGCACGACTCGGTGACCGCGCACGGCAGCGAGAGTGAGAACCCGGCGATCGACTCGCCGACCCCGAAGACCGGCGGTCGTCCGCGCACCAACCGGGACTGGTGGCCCAACCAGCTCGACCTCTCGGTGCTGCACGCCCACTCGAACAAGGGCAACCCGCTGGGCGAGGACTTCAGCTACGCCAAGGAGTTCGCCAAGCTCGACGTCGAGGCCCTCAAGCGCGACATCACCGAGGCCCTCACCACCTCGCAGGACTGGTGGCCGGCCGACTTCGGCCACTACGGCGGCCTGATGATCCGGATGAGCTGGCACTCCGCCGGCACGTACCGCATCGAGGACGGTCGCGGTGGCGCCGGCGACGGTGGTCAGCGTTTCGCTCCGCTCAACAGCTGGCCGGACAACGCCAACCTCGACAAGGCCCGCCGGCTGCTCTGGCCGGTCAAGCAGAAGTACGGCCAGAAGATCTCCTGGGCCGACCTGATCGTGCTCGCCGGTAACGTCGCCCTGGAGTCGATGGGCTTCAAGACCTTCGGCTTCGGTTTCGGTCGCGAGGACGTGTGGGAGCCCGAGGAGATCTTCTGGGGTCCGGAGGACACCTGGCTCGGCGACGAGCGCTACGCCTCCGAGAAGGAGATGGCGGCTGGCGTCGGGGCGACCGAGATGGGTCTCATCTACGTCAACCCGGAGGGCCCCCGCGGCAACGCCGACCCGCTCGCGGCGGCGCACTTCATCCGCGAGACCTTCGCCCGGATGGCGATGAACGACGAGGAGACCGTCGCCCTCATCGCGGGTGGCCACACCTTCGGTAAGACCCACGGTGCCGGCGTCGCCGACAACCACGTGGGTCCGGAGCCCGAGGGCGCCCCGCTGGAGGCACAGGGCCTCGGTTGGCTGAGCACCCACGGCAGCGGCAAGGGCGCGGACACGATCACCAGTGGTCTCGAGGTGACGTGGACCGACGTGCCGACGCAGTGGAGCAACCGCTTCTTCGAGATCCTCTTCGGCTACGAGTGGGAGCTGACCACCAGCCCCGGCGGCGCGAAGCAGTGGGTCGCCAAGGACGCCGAGGCGATCATCCCGGACCCGTTCGACCCGGCGAAGAAGCACCGGCCGACGATGCTCACGACGGACCTGTCGCTGCGCGTCGACCCGGCGTACGAGAAGATCTCCCGCCGCTTCCTGGAGAACCCCGACCAGTTCGCGCTGGCCTTCGCCAAGGCGTGGTACAAGCTGCTGCACCGCGACATGGGCCCGATCGAGCGCTTCCTCGGGCCGTGGGTGGCCGAGCCGCAGCTCTGGCAGGACCCGGTGCCGGCCGTCGACCACGAGCTGGTGGGCGACGCCGACATCGCCGCACTCAAGGCGAAGGTCCTGGAGTCCGGTCTCACGATCGACCAGCTGGTCTCCACCGCCTGGGCCTCTGCCGCGAGCTTCCGGCACACCGACAAGCGCGGTGGCGCCAACGGCGCGCGGATCCGTCTCGAGCCGCAGCGCAACTGGGAGGTCAACCAGCCGGAGCAGCTTGCGACCGTCCTCACCACCCTTGAGGGCATCCAGCAGGAGTTCAACTCCGCTGGCGGCGCGAAGATCTCGCTCGCCGACCTGATCGTGCTGGCCGGTTCGGCCGCCGTCGAGAAGGGGGCGCGGGACGCCGGCGTCGAGGTGACCGTTCCGTTCCGGGCGGGCCGCACCGACGCGACCCAGGAGCAGACCGACACCGAGTCGTTCCGGGTCATGGAGCCGCGCGCCGACGGTTTCCGCAACTACCTGCGTCCCGGCGAGAAGACCCAGCCGGAGGTGCTGCTCATCGACCGGGCCTACATGCTCAACCTGACCGCGCCCGAGATGACCGTCCTCATCGGCGGTCTGCGTTCCCTCGGCGCCAACGTCGGTGGCAGCCAGCACGGTGTGCTCACCGACCGGCCTGGCGTGCTCACCAACGACTTCTTCGCCAACCTGCTCTCCCCGGGCACCCGGTGGAGCGCGTCGAAGTCCGACGAGCACGTGTACGAGATCCGCGACCTGGCCACCGATGAGGTGAAGTGGACCGCCACCGCGGTCGACCTCATCTTCGGGTCCAACTCGCAGCTGCGAGCCCTCGCCGAGGTCTACGCCAGCCAGGACGCCCGCGACAAGTTCGTGGCGGACTTCGTGGCCGCCTGGACCAAGGTCATGGAGCTCGACCGGTTCGATCTCGTCTGACACGTCGCCACCGACGAGCCTCGGCCGATCCTTCAGGGGATTGGCCGGGGCTCGTCGGCCTTTCCCGGCTGTGGCCAGTTGCACGTGGCCGATCGGGGTATGGTTGGCGAAACTTATACCCCCGGGGGTATCCTCGACGGAGGAGGTGTCGATGAAACTTCGACCGGAGATGACGTCGGATGCGCTGACCAGGCTCAAGCGGGCTCGTGGGCAGCTCAACGCGGTTATCGAGATGATGGAGAGCGGCCAGGACTGTCGCGAGGCGCTGACCCAGCTCGCCGCTGTCTCCAAAGCGATCGACCGGGCGGGTTTCAAGATCATCGCCTCGGGCATGCGGCACTGCGGCGCGGCGCGTGATCGTGGCGAAGAGCCGGAGATGACCGAGGAGGAGTTGGAGAAGCTCTTCCTGGCGCTCGCCTGAGACGAAACGAGCCCACCCACGTCGCGCGGTTGCGGCGTGGGTGGGAATGCACAGGTCAACAACAAGGCGTCAGTCTGTCTGCTGCATACCCCCGGGGGTATGCAGCATGACATGTGAAGGAGTAGGGCATGGCAGTTCAGGTCTCCATCGTTGAGACGTCCTCCCTCGGTGATCGCAGCTACCTCGCCTCCGACGGGCGGGTGGCGATCGTGATCGACCCCCAGCGCGACATCGACCGCGTGATGTACCTCGCGGGGGCATTGGGCGTCCGCATCACCCACGTCCTGGAAACGCACATCCACAACGACTACGTCTCCGGCGGGCTGGACATTGCCCGGATCACCGGTGCCCAGTACCTGGTGGCCGCGGCCGACGAGGTCCGATTCGAGCGGACGCCGGTCTCCGACGGCGACCAGGTGATCGTCTCCGACTTGCTACGACTGCGGGTGATCGGCACTCCCGGTCACACCTTCCACCACCTGTCGTACGTCCTGGACGAGGCCACCGGCGGCGGTTGGCGGCCGGCCGGTGTCTTCACCGGCGGGTCACTGCTGTTCGGCACGACGGGCCGGACCGATCTGCTGGGCGAGCAGCACGCTCACGAGTTGGCCCACCACCAGCACGCCTCGGCGAAGCGGCTGGCGGATCTGCTACCCGACGGGGCCGAAGTGTGGCCGACGCACGGATTCGGCAGCTTCTGCTCGGCCAGCCAGTCGGACGCGCCGGAGTCGACGATCGGCCGGGAGAAGGAGAAGAACCAGGTGCTGAGGCTGGTGGCGGACGACTTCGTCACCGAGACCCTCGCCGGTCTCGACGCCTACCCGGCGTACTACGCCCACATGGGCGTGCAGAACCTGGCCGGACCGGCCCAGGTCGACCTCACCCCGGTGACCCGCGCCGACGCCGCCGAACTGCGCGAGCGGATGGCCGAGGGGGAGTGGGTGGTGGATCTGCGGCACCGCAAGGCGTATGCCGCCTCCCATCTGGCCGGCACGGTCAGCCTCGGCCTGGACGGCCCGATGGCCACCTGGCTCGGTTGGCTGATCGAGTGGAGGGTGCCGATCACCCTGCTCGCCGAGACCCCGCAGCAGGTCGCCGACGCTCAACGCGAACTGGTCCGCATCGGTATCGACCGCCCGGCCGCGCAGGCCACCGGCAAAGCCGAGCAGTGGGCGGCTGATCCCGGTCAGCTGCGGGAACTGCGGATGTCGGACTTCGTGGCCCTCGCGGCGGCCCGGGAGGGCCACGTCCCTGCCGGTCTGCCTGGCGCGGACGTGGTCCTCGACGTGCGGATGACAAACGAATGGCGAACCAGCCACATCGACGGCGCCGTGCACATTCCGCTGCCCGACCTGCCCCAGCGGCTGGTCGACGTACCGGACGGGGCGGTCTGGGTGCACTGCGGTTCCGGCTACCGGGCCACCGCCGCCGGCTCCCTGCTGGCGAACGCCGGCCGCGAGGTGGTCGTCATCAATGACACGTTCGACCAGGCGAAGACCGCCGGCCTGAAGACGGTCACCGCCGCCTGACCTGCACAGTCCGAACCACCGGCCGGTGCCGCCCGGCATCCCCCTGCCGTGACATCTGGCAACTCATCCGTGAAAGAGGAGAAATGAGCCCTTCCGAAACCAACCGCCGCGGCACCCTCGATGCCACCGGCCTGCGGGAGTTGATGAACTCCGGCCACGCGCCACGCGTGCTGGACGTGCGTACCCCGGCGGAGTTTGAGACGTCGCACATCCCCGGCTCCTACAACGTGCCGCTAGACCTGCTCAAGGAGCACCGCCAGGAGTTGCGTGACCATCTGGACGAGGACGTCGTTCTGGTCTGTCGCTCCGGTGCCCGCGCCACTCAGGCCCAGCAGACCCTGGCTGGCGTCGGCCTGCCGAACCTGAAGGTCCTCGACGGCGGCATCATGGCCTGGCAGGCGGCCGGCGCGCCAATCAAACATGGCGCCCCTCGCTGGGACCTCGAACGCCAGGTTCGTCTCGTCGCCGGCTCGATCGTGCTGGTCAGCGTTCTCGGCTCGGTGTTCGTACCGCAGCTGAAATGGGTGGCCGGGTTCATCGGCGCCGGTCTAACCTTCGCGGCCGTCACCAACACCTGCGCCATGGGGATGATGCTCGGCAAACTGCCGTACAACCGGGGCGCCAGCCGTGACGTGGGCACCATCGTCGGCCAGTTGCGCGACAGGACCGGTGAACGCGTGTGACTCCGACCCTGGCACTGACCATCGGACTGGCCGTGCTGATCGGGGTCAGTCTGGGGTTGCTCGGAGGTGGCGGATCGGTTCTGGCCGTGCCGCTGCTGGTCTACGTCGCTGACCTGCCCGTGAAAGAAGCCATCGCGACCTCGCTGCTCGTCGTCGGCGCCACCAGCGCGGTGGGCGTCATTCCGCACGCCCGCGCCCATCGGGTGCGCTGGCGCACCGGCCTGATCTTCGGCTTCGCCGGCATGACCGGCGCCTACGCCGGTGGCCGCCTGGCCGAGTTCATTCCGGCCGGATTACTGCTCACCGGGTTCGCCGTGATGATGCTCGCCACCGCAGTCGCGATGATCCGCGGGAGGCGCAACGCCGACGGCAGGGCGGTGCCGCACGAGCTGCCGGTGCTACGGGTGATCCTCGACGGTGTGGTGGTTGGACTGGTGACCGGCCTGGTCGGCGCCGGCGGTGGCTTCCTGGTGGTGCCCGCCCTGGCGCTGCTCGGTGGCCTGCCGATGCCGGTCGCGGTCGGCACCTCGCTGGTGGTGATCGCCATGAAGTCCATCGCTGGCCTGGCCGGCTACCTGTCCAGTGTGCCTATCAACTGGGGCCTCGCGGCAGCGGTCACCGTCGCCGCCATCGCGGGCAGCTTCGCCGGTGGACGGTTCACCGGTCGGATCCCGGAGGACATCCTGCGCAAGGCGTTCGGCTGGTTCGTCGTGGCGATGGGCGTGTTCGTCCTCGGTCAGCAACTGCCCGAAGACCTGCGGACCAACCCGCTGCTCTGGGCCGGCGTTGGCGTCGCCGCCGCGATCTCCGTCGTGTTCACCGTGCTGAAGGGCCGGAGGCAGGCGCAGTCGCCACCACCGTCCACCTCGGTGTCATCCGGACGGCATTCCATGGGTAACGATTCCCACTGATGGATTTTTTATCTACGTGATCAAGTGGCGGACGGGCCTGTTCGTGGCAAGGTGTTGATCTGCCCGGGTGGCGGGCGCGGACCTAGTCACGCAGGGAGTCAACGTGGCCCATCCCGACCTGCAGGCCGAGGACGTGGACCAGCACGCCGCAAGCCCTGCGATACCCCGGCAGCGGTTGGTCCCCGCCCGGCGGTCCCGAGCGGGCGTCGCCGACAGCGCCGTCGCCTGGCGTCCGCTGCGGATCGCGATGATCGGCCAGAAGGGGATCCCGGCGACCTACGGCGGGATCGAACGGCACGTGGAGGAGATGGCCAGCCGCCTCGCCAGCTACGGGCACGAGGTCACGGTCTACTGCCGTCGCAGCTACGGCGAGACACCCGCCGACGGCTACCGGGGCGTACGGCTGCGCCAGACCCACACGATCGCCAGCAAGCACCTCGACGCCATCGTGCACGCGGCGACCTCGACCATGGCGGCGATGACCGCGCGGCCCGACATCGTGCACTACCACGGGCTCGGGCCGGCCCTGGTCGCCCCGCTCCCGCGTGCCCTGTCCCGGGCGCGCGTGGTGCTGACCGTGCACGGGCTGGACAACCAGCGGAGCAAGTGGGGGCTCGCCGCGCGGGCGGTGCTGGGCAGCGCCCACTGGTTCAGCGGGTACGTCCCGCACCAGCGGGTCGCGGTCTCCCAAGGGCTCGCCGCCCACTACTCAGCCCGGTTCGGCCGTCCGACGACCTACATCCCGAACGGCGTGAACCCGGCCCGACCGGCGCGGACCCGTCAGATCCGGGAGCGGTTCGGGCTGACCCCCGGCGGCTACCTGCTGCTGGTCGGTCGGCTGGTTCCGGAGAAGGCGGCCGACCTGCTGATCCGGGCCTTCCGCCGGACCGAGACCCCGATGCGCCTGGCGATCGTCGGCGGGTCGTCGTTCACCGACGACTTCGTGGACCGGCTGCGCCGGGAAGCCGGCGCGGACGACCGGATCGTCTTCACCGGGTTCGCCTACGGTGACCTGCTCGCCGAGCTGTACGCCGGTGCCGCCGGCTTCGTCCAACCGTCCCGGTTGGAGGGACTGCCGTTGACGTTGCTGGAGGCGGCCGCGTACAGGCTGCCGGTGGTCGCCAGCGACATCGCGCCGCACGTCGAGGTGCTCAAGGCCGACGCCGCCGGCGGGCGGTTGTTCCGCGACGGCGACGAGGACGACCTGGTCCGGGTGTTGACGTCGCTGCTCGCCGACCTGCCGGGCGAACGCGCCGGTGCCGTGGCGCTGGGCGAGCGGATCACCAGCAGGTACAGCTGGGACACTGCCGCCCGTGAGTTGGAACAGCTCTATCTCCGGCTGGCTCCGGAGCCCGGCCGACGATCCAGGGCACGACAGGCGGGGGCCGCCGACTGACCGGGCGGCGTCAGCCAGGGGAGTGTCGGATCAGCCCCCCGGAGGACGGAGCAGTCGGTGCAACGGCCCCTTCTGCCGTCGAGGTGACAGGACTAGATTGAACCGATCTTGTGCCGGGAGGACATCGGTTGGCCGCGCCCGGCAGCGGCCGGGCAACGCCGATTCAATTCAGTGGGATCAGTGGAACAACACACGCAGCAGGTCACCCCGCTCATGACCAGGCGGCTCGACCCGACCCGCCTGTTCACCGGCGGAGCGGCGCTGGCCGCCGCGGTCCTGGCGGTGGTCGCTGGTGTCTCCATGGCGGCCGGTGACCGCAGGGGCATGGTGCTGCCGCTCGCGGCGGTCGCGGGGATCGCGGTGGCCGTCCTCGCGCTGACCCGGTTCGCCGGGTACGTGCTGCTGATGCTCGCGGTGCGCTCCTGCGTCGACCTGTTCAAGCTGACCGGCCCGAGCGCCGGCCAGGCCGACTCCGCCGGAACGGCCCGGGCGGTGGACCCCTCCACCCTGCTCGCGGTGCTGTTCCTCCTCGCCGCCGGGCTCTGGCTGGCCGCACAGCTCAGCCGGCACGGGCGGCTGCGCGGCTCCCCGCTCAGCTGGGCCATGCTGCTCGTCGGCGCCAGCAGCGTGGTCAGCGCCCTCGGTGCCAGCCGGCCGGCGAACAGCCTGTTGGAGGCGCTGCGGATCCTCACCGTGGTGGTGATGTTCGTGGTGCTGGAACAACTCATGCCGGACACCGCGGCGATCCGCCGGGTCCTGCTCGCCTGCTACGCCTCGCTGGTGCTGGCGCTGGGCTACACCGTCGTGCTGTCGCTGCTCGGCAACCCGCCAGCCGAGGTGAAGGGTGACTTCACCCGGATCAGCGGCACGTTCAGCCAGTCGACCACGTTCGGCCGCTACCTGATGTTCATGGTGATCTTCGGGTTCGCCGTGTACCGCTTCCTGGATCGTCGCCTGCGGGCGTCCCTCGGGGTGCTGCTCGCGCTCTCACTGCTGTTCCTGCTGCTCACCAACACCCGCAGCGCCCTGCTCGGCGCGGCGATCGGCCTGGTGGTGGTCGCGGCGCTGCACCGCAGCAAGCGGATGCTGGTCACCCTCTGCGTGGTGGCGGTCGCCGGGGTGGCCCTGGTGCCCGCCGTCGGGGAACGCTTCGCCCAACTCGGTACGTCGCGCGCGGTCGGCGGAGACCCGACCGGAAACACCCTGGCCTGGCGGATCGGCTACTGGACCGAGATCGTCACGCTCGCCGACCGGAACCCGGTGACCGGCATCGGGCCGAACATGACCCAGCGTGAGACCGACGAGGCGAAGAAGCCGCACAACGACTTCCTGCGGGCGTACGTGGAGACCGGGCTGCTCGGTCTCGGGGCGTACCTGCTGATGTTGTTCGCCTTTCTGCACACCGCCCGGACCGCGCTGCGGCGCGCGCCTCCGGGCAGCTTCGAGCGTGGCGTCGCCGTCGGGTTCACCGGCTGCGCCGCCGCGTTCGTGGCGGTCAGCGCCGCCTCCAACGTCATTTCCAACGTGGTCACCCTCTGGTACTTCGTCGCGTTCGCCGCGGCGGCCAGCGTGATCGCCCGCCAACCGGCTCCGAACCTGACCGGCGAGCAGCCACGAGGCACGTCCGTCCCGGTTTGACTGAACGACAGCATTGGGGAAAAAGTGGAGATCGTCGACTACCTGCGGGTCGCCCGGCGGCGCCTCTGGGTACTCGTGGGGGTGCCGGTGCTCGCCACCGGCGCCGCGGCCGCCATCGTCCTGTTCGCGCCACAGCAGTTCAGCGGGACCGCGTACGTGGCGGCGCCGGCGTTGGTGGGCGGCGCAGCCGGGACGCAGTACACCGGTACGCAGGCGGCGAACCAGTTCGTCGCGGCGTTCGGCGCGGCGGTCACCTCGCCCCGCGTCCTCGCCGACGTGGCCGCTGACACCGGGGTGCCGCCGGAGCGGTTGCGCGACGGGCTCGCCATCACCCAGGTCGGCGCGAGCAGCCAGTTGGAGGTCACGTACACCGCCGGCGACCGGGCGAAGGTCGCGCCGGTGCTGACCGCGACCACCACCCGGGCGCTGGCCTTCCTCTTCTCCTCCCAGGTCGGCATCGCCACCGGTGAGGTCGAGGCGGCCAACGCCGACGTCACCGCGGCGACCAAGGCGATCGGTGAGTGGGAGAAGACGAACAAGGTCTCCCAGCCGGACCGGATCTACCAGGCCACGCTGGGCGAGCTGACCAGCCTGCGCCAGCAGCAGCTTTCCATGCAGGCGGTCGGCAACGGCCGAGGTGTCGACGCGGCGACCGCCGCGATCACCGCCGCCCAGAAGAAGCTCGACGAGCTGGGGCCGAAGCTCCCCGACTACCAGGCCCTGCTCGCCCAGCGGGACGCGGCGACCAACGCCCTGTCCCAGGCACGGGAGGGGTTGCAGGCGGCGCGGGCGCAGGCCCAGGCCGCCGATCCGAAGCAGGTGACCAGCATCGGCGAGGCGCACGAGGTGAGCCGGATGACGGAGCTGGTGCGCACCGCCCTGCCGGTGGGCGGCGCGGGTCTGCTGCTCGGGGTGCTGCTGGTGGGCGTACTCGAACTGCTCTCCCGGGGTCGTGCCGCCGCTCGGCCGGTGGCCCCGGCGGCGACCACCGCGGCCTCTCCGGCACCGGCGGAGACCGTGACCGCGGCACGGCCGTGACCGTCGGAGAACGGGCCGCTGGATGCGCGAGGTGACCGGCCGGTCGTCGGCCGCGCCGGAGGCCGGCGACCAGCAGGTACGCGGCATGGCCCGCGGCGGTGTGCTGAACCTGGGCAGCGCCGTGCTCAGCCAGGTGGCGCTCTTCCTGGTCATGCTGTTGCTGGCCCGGGTGCTGGGTGTACGCGAACTCGGCCGGTACGCCCAGGTCTACGCCGTGCTGTCGCTGCTGGGGCTGCTCTCGCTCTCCGGTTTCCGCGCCGGGCTGACGCGTTTCGTGGCGGTGCACCTCGCCGACGACGAGCCGGCCGCCCTCCGGGGCGCGATCCGCCTCGGGATCGGCATCTCGGCCGTGGCGTCCACAGTGATCGCCCTCGGTCTGGCGGTCGGCGCACCGTGGCTCGCCGACGCCCTGCACGATCCGCAGCTCACCACCGGGCTGCGGTTGGCGGCGCTCTGCCTGCCCGCCGCCACCGTCTGCGAGGCCGCGCTCGCGGCGACCCGGGGTTGGCGTACGCAACGGGCCTACGCGCTCATCGGCCAGGTCTACGAGCCGGCCGCCCGGCTGGTGCTCACCGCGCTGGCACTCGTCCTCGGGGCGGGCCTGACCGGCGCATTCTGGGCGCTGGTGGCGGCGAGCTGGAGCGCTGCCGGACTCGCCCTCGTGGCGCTCGCCCGGATGGTGCGCCGGGTGCCCGCCGCCCGTCCCGCGTACCGGCCGGGCGAGCTGTTTCGGTTCTCCACCGTCAGCTGGGTCTCCTCGCTGTCGTCCACCGGGCTGATCTGGGTGGACGCGTTGCTGCTCGGCTTCTTCGACTACGGTCCCGACGCGATCGGCGTCTACCACGTGGCGACCCGGCTGGTCACGATCGCGGTGTTCGTGCTGGCACCGGTGAACGCCTCGTTCGGTCCGCACCTGGCGCACCTCTACCACCAGGGTCGACTGGACGAGGTCCGCCGGATCTACCGGGTCGCCACCGGTTGGGTGCTCCGGCTGTCGTTGCCGGCCTTCGTGGCGTTGCTGGTCTTCCCGGAGCAGTTGCTGCGGCTGGTCGGCGGGCCGGGTCTGGCCGGCGGTGCGGCGGTGACGGTGGTGCTGGCGCTCGGCCAGCTCGTCAACGCCGCCACCGGGCCCTGCGGGACGCTGCTGAACATGTCCGGCCGGGTCTCGGTCAACATGATGGACAACCTGGCGGCCCTGCTGCTCAACGTCCTGCTCAACCTCTGGCTCATCCCGGCGTACGGCATTCTCGGCGCGGCCGTGGCCTGGGCGGTGTCGTTGGCGGCGGTGAACGTCGCACGGGTCTGGCAGGTGCGCACGCAGGTGCACACCGTGCCGGTGACCCCGGGCATGGTGAAGGGCCTGGTCGCCGCGCTGGTCGCGATGGGCGTCGGGTTCGGTGTGCGGTGGTTGGTCGAGGGCGGGACCGCGCAGCTCGCGGTCGGTCTGGCCGCGATCGTGGTGGCGTACCTCGCCGTGGTGCTCGCCCTCGGGCTCAGTCGGGAGGACGTCATGGTGTTGCGCTCGGTGACCCGCCGAAATGGTCGACGCGTCCCGGCCGACCCTGCCGGCCCCGCCGACGGTGCCGGTGTGGGCGCCGACCGCCCCGTGGTCCGCTCGTGACCGGCGTCGCGCGGCGTCAGGTCACCGACCGGCTGCGCCGGGGGGTACGCGCGGCGCGGGCCTGGGGACGCGCGGCCCGGCCGGGAGAGCCCGGTCCGCTGCCCGACTTCCTGGTGATCGGTGGGCAGCGCTGCGGCACCACGTCGCTGTACCACCATCTCGCCGCGCATCCCCAGGTCAGGGTGGCCAGCGGCAAGGAGTTGCAGTACTTCAGCGTCCACCACGGTCGGGGGGTGCGGTGGTACCGGGGGCACTTCCCGCGCCTCGCCCCGGGCGAGCGGACGTTCGAGGCGAGCCCCTACTACCTGTTCCATCCGAGCGTGCCGGCCCGGGTCGCGGCGACCCTGCCGCAGGCCCGCTTCGTCGTCCTGCTGCGCGATCCGGTGCAGCGGGCGTACTCGCACTACCTGCACACCCGCTCGTACGGCTTGGAGCCGCTGTCCTTCGCCGACGCGCTCGACGCGGAGGAGGAGCGGCTGGCCCGGGCGACGCGCGGCGGCCCGGACAGCGCCGCCGCGCACCGGGCGTTGCGCAATTATTCGTACGCGGCCCGGGGTCGCTACGCCGAGCAGTTGGACCGGTGGTTCGCGCAGGTCCCGCGGGAGCGGATCCACGTCGCCCGGACCGAGGACCTGCACGCCGACCCGGCCGGCACGTACGGCGACATGCTGCGCTTCCTCGGCCTGCCGGCCTTCACCCTGGAGGTGTTCACCCGGCACACCCGTCGCGTCGACCCTGGCGTCTCCGAACTGACCCCGGCCCTGCGGGACCGGCTGGGCGCGCACTTCGCGCCGCACAACGCTCGCCTTGCCGCCCTGCTCGGCTGGCCCGATCCCTGGCCCGGCTAGCGGACGGTGGCGAGGATCCGGTCCACCGGCTGGTCGGCGCGGAGCAGGACGGGGACGTCGGTCACCGTGGTGCCGCCGCCGGCCGCGCCGAGCGGGGAACCCACCGCCCCGGTCCGTCCGCCCGGTGTCGCCGGCACGGTCACCGGCCTGTTCGACGCCGACCAGAGCACCAGCGTGCTCGACCCGCCCCGGACGAACGCGACCCCGTGCAGTCTGCCGGCCACCGGGGCGGGCAGCGGGGTGACGGTGGCGTCCCGGGCCGCGTCGGCCAGGGCGGCCAGCATCCGGCCGGCGTCCCGTTCGGCGCCGTCCGGGTCGAGCAGGCCGTAGCGGACCTCGCTGCCGGCGGCGTTGTTCGGGTTGTACGCCAACGGCAGCCAACTGATCTCGCCGATCCCGCCGGCGACCAGCAGGGTGACCGTCTTGACCATCTCCGCCGCCCGACTGGCCGGGTCACCGTCGCCGTCGCGCCAGAACTGCCCGACCTCCCACGCCTGGATCGGCACACCCGGCGGTGTGGTGGCCCGCAGGTAGTCCAGCAGCGGGGCCACCCCGCTGAAGTGCTCGTAGAAGTGCACCTGGCGGACGTCGACGGTGCGGTCGGTCAGCAGCGACTCGGTCACCGCCAGGAAGCGCAGGCTGCGGCTGTTGGTCTCGGTGCCGAGTGCCCGGCGCAGCTGCGCCTCCCCGGTCACCGCCGGGATCTGCTGCCCCCGGGTGCCGACCCGACGTTGGAAGTACGCCTGGTAGGCGGCGATGGCCTCGGGCACCCGACCGGCGCGCACCAACCGGTCGGCGACACCCATGCCGTACGCGACGCTGCTGATGCCGGAGTCGACCACCCTCGCCTTCGGGTCGGTCGCGCGGATCGTCTCGGCGGCGGCCCGGACCAGCCGCGCGTAATCCTCGGGGCTGCCGGCCCAGTAGCTCGGCGCGTTGACCTCGTTCTCGATGGCGTACTCCCGCACCCCGTACGGGCCGTAGCGCTGCACCACCGAGCGGACGAACCGCTGGTACGCGCCGAGATCGGTGGGCATGGCCGACTCGGTCTTGTTCGCCGTTCCCCGGGTGTAGCGGGCGGTGCCACCGGTCGCCCAGCACACGCCGGTGCGGATCTTCAGGTGCAGGGTGATGCCCAGCTCCCGGCTGCGCGAGGCGATCTCGTCCAGCCCGGCCCAGTCGACCTGCCCCGAGGTTCGTTCGATCTCGCACCAGGAGATCTCCTCGTACGTCGCCGACCCGGCGAGCCGGCGTAGGTACGGCTCGAACTGCTGGTACCGCGACCAGTCCCAGTGCGCGCCGAACGGGTTGCTCACCTGGTCGGCGGTGCGCCCCGGGGTGCCGGCTCCGGGCGCCGCCGCCGCGGTGGGGGTGGCCGCCGGTGGCGGATCGTCGCCGCCGGCGGTGCAGCCGGCGGTGAGCAGGAGCGTGGCGGCGACGGCGGTGGCGACCGCGCGCAGCCGGCCGGGGCGGCTCACCGGTAGCCCAGCGCGCGCAGGGTCGGACCGGAGAAGACCCAGACCAGCAGGCGGAGGAACGGGTCGAGTTCGCGGCGGTAGCTGCCCACCCGGGAGCCGTAGATCGGCGCGGTGTCGCCCACCGCCGCGCGTCGTCGTTCCGCCTCGGTGGTGTACTTCTGGGCCACGTCGTGCTGCTTGCTCTCGTAGTCGAGGATGCCGTCCTCCCAGGGCTCGCCGAGGAACTCGAAGAGGCCCCGCATCGCCTTCTCCGGCTCGCTGACCGCCTGCTCGTACCGCAGCTCGTAGTAGCGGTCCGCCGGCAGGGCGGCGCCGGCCGCCCGCGCGGCGCGGATGTAGCGCGGCCACTTCACCACGCACTTCACCGCTGACCAGTAGCCGAACCGTTTGCGGTGCGAGACCACCACGTCGCGTCCGTCCCGGATGAGGTGCACGATCTGGGCGTCCGGGAAGACCTCGGTGACGAAGTCGAGCGACATCGCGTACAGCGGGGTCTTGTCGGCCCACCGGGTCTTGCCCCGCGCGGCGGCGTAGTCGGCGTGCACGCCGCCGAAGAAGTCCCGGATCCGGCGCAGCCAGTCCTCGCGCGGAAAGCCGAAGCGGGCCAGTCGTTCCCAGTCCCGGCCGACGATCCGTCGCAGGTCCGGCAGGAACCGGGTCTCCGGGCCGCAACTGATCCGCGAGTGCGAGTCCAGGACGAGGCGCACCATCGTGGTGCCCGACCGTTGGCAGCCGACCAGGAAGATCGGCGCGGTACTGGTTCCGGTCTCAGCCACTGTCGACCGCCTTCGTCGTCTCGGATCGGACGTCGGCCGCGGCGCGGTCGAGCCGGTCGGTCAGCTCGTCGCAGCGGGCCCGGACGCCCGGGTCGATCGGTAGCCGTCGGTCGCCCGCCGCGCCGTGCGCCGTGCGCGGGGCGATGTGCGCGTGCAGCCGGGGATGGTAGGGGAAGTCGAGGAAGGCGCAGAGCCGTCGGAGCTGCGCGGCGGGCTCCGCGACCAGGCTGTCGTAGCGGCAGAGCAGCACGTCGGGCCGTCGGTCCAGACCGAGCTGGAAGAACAGTGAGTTGCGGACGTACCAGAACAGCGCCGCGCCGCTGTGCGGATCCAACCCCTGCGGGTCGTGGGCCCGGATCAGCTCGACCGTGTCGGCGTCGAGGCGTTGCCCCTGCCACCGGCGGCCGATGCTGCCGTCGGCGATCGCGCGCAGGGCCCGCAGGTTCGCGTCACCGAACTTGGCGACCTCGGAGCGGGCCCGGTCGTCGACGTCGCGGTAGACCCAGAGCGCGCGCCCCGGCGTCACCCCCGGCAGGGCCAGCAACTCGTCCACGCGGTGGCTCTCGCAGAGTGGCTTGACCAGGACGTACGCGTGCCGGCTGCGATTGAGGGTGGCGGTCAGCACCGGGTCCGGGCGCAGTTGGAAGCGGTGGAAGACGGTGCTGTCGTTCTCGTTGCGGACCTCGACCTCTCCGGCGGCGTCCAGGCCCCGGACCAGCATGTTCGTGCCGGAGCGTTGCAGACCGACCAGATAGACCGGCATCGCCGAGCCGGGCGCCCGGCCGGCCCGCCGTCGCCAGCGTCGCTTCGCCAGGGTGGTGCCGATCCGCTCGACCGGGTTGAGGCGGTCCTCCTCGATGAGCCGTCCGATCCCCTCGGTACGGGCCCAGCGCAGATGCCGCCGGACCCGCCGCGCGGTGTACGCGAGCGCGGAGACCTCGTCGTCGGCTGCCACGGTCCTCCTCGTCGGACACCGGCCCGGCCCTACATCTGAGCGGGTGCGACCGGCGGCAGCCAGGCTATCGGGAGATCATGGCGGGATGCCAGGCCGCGGACCGCACGGGCAGACGAAGATCACCCGTTCAGCCACATGCCAAACGTGAACTGGACTCGCCGACCCGCCCTGCATACCGTGGGCCCTGGCCGGGGCGGGCAGACCCCGGTCATCACCTCCGGGCCCGGTTCGCCCGATCGACGTGAGCAGGGCGAGTCGATGCGCGTGCTGCATGTGAACAAGTTCCTCTACCGCCGTGGCGGCGCGGAGGGGTATCTGCTCGATCTCGCCGACCTGCAACGGGCTGCCGGCGACACGGTCGCCTACTTCGGCATGAGCCACCCGGAGAACGAGTCGCCCCTGCCGTACGCGGCGCGGTTCCCGTCCGAAGTGGAGTTGGAGCCGGCGCCGAGCGGGGTGCGGCCCCGCGCGGTGGCCGTCGGCCGGATGCTGTGGTCACCGACGAGCCGCCGTGGGCTGGCCCGGGTGATCGACGACTTTCGACCGGACGTGCTGCACCTGCACAACATCTACCACCAGCTCTCCCCGTCGGTGCTCGCCGCGGCCCGCGCCGCCGGTGTGCCGTGCGTGCTGACCATGCACGACTACAAGCTCGCCTGCCCGAGCTACCAACTGCTGGACCGGGGCCGCCCCTGCCAGGCGTGCGTCACCGGTGGCCCGTTGCAGGCGGCCCGTCGCCGCTGCAAGGACGGATCGCTGTCCCGCAGTGGCCTGCTCGCCGTGGAGTCCTGGTTGCACCGCCAGTTCGACGCGTACGACCCGGTGCAGCTTTTCGTGAGCCCGAGCGGGTTCCTGGCCGATGTGATGCGCCGCGCGGGCGTGTACCCGGACCGGTTGCGGGTGGTCAACCACTTCGTCGACCTGACCGGCGTCGCGGCCAAGCAGACGCCCGGCGGCGGTGTCGTCTTCGCCGGGCGGCTGGCGCCGGAGAAGGGTGTCGACGTGCTGATCGAGGCGGCCGCCTCGCTGCCGGACGGGGTCAGCGTGGACATCGCCGGAGACGGCCCGGCCCGCCCGGAGTTGGAGGCGCTCGCCGCGCGGCGGGTGCCCGGCCGGGTCCGGTTCCACGGCCGTCTCGACAAGCCGCGCCTGCACGAGCTGATCCGGTCGGCGGCGGTGGTCGCCGTTCCGTCCCGGTGGCACGAGAACCAACCGATGGCGGTGCTGGAGGCGTTCGCCTGCGGTGTGCCGGTGGTCGCCACCGACCTGGGCGGGCTTCCCGAGCTGGTCGAGCCGGAGGTGGATGGCCGGGTCGTCGCCGCCGACGCGCCGACGGCCCTCGGCGACGCGCTGAACGACCTCCTGGCCGACCCCGAACGGGCGTACCGGATGGGCCGGGCCGGCCGGGCGAAGATCGCCGCCCAGTTCGCCCCGGACCGGCACCTGGACCGGATCCGTGGGCTGTACGCGGAGGCCGCCGAGGCGCTGCCGTCGCGGCGGCGGGCCGGCCGGGCCACCGCCGGTGGGGGAGCGGCCCGGTGAACCCGGTACGGGTGCTCTACCTCGCCGGCAGTGGTCGCAGTGGCAGCACCCTGGTGACCACGGTCCTGGGACAGTTGCCGGGTTTCTTCGCGGCGGGCGAGCTGCGATACCTGTGGCGACGCGGCATCCTGGAGAACCGGCCCTGCGGCTGCGGCTCTCCGGTCGCCGACTGCCCGCTCTGGGCCCGGGTGCGCGCCGACCTGCCCGACGCCGACCCGGCCGGGATCGCCGCCCGGTTGGCCCAGCGGCTGCGGCTGCGGGGGTTGCCCGCGCTGCTGCGCCGCCAGCGTCGGGGGCAACCGCCGGTCGCGGGTCACCCCGACGACACACAGCTGGCCCGGCTCTACGCCTCGATCGCCGAGCACGCCCTGGCCGGCCGGTCGGACGGGGTCATCGTCGACTCCTCCAAGCTGCCGCCGTACGGGGCCCTGCTCGGCAGCCTGCCCGGCATCGACCTGTACGTCCTGCACGTGGTGCGCGACCCGCGCGCCACCGCGTACTCCTGGCGTCGCCGACGCCCACTGGACGGGCGCGCCGACGATGAGCTGATGAGCCGACCACCCGTCGGCAAGGCGGCGCTGCTCTGGCTGGTCTGGAACACCGCGACGGTACGACTGTGGGGCGGCCGCCGCCGCGCGCCCGGCCGCTACCTGCGGGTGCGGTACGAGGACTTCGTGACCGACCCGGCCGGCGCCACCGCCCGGATCGCCGGCTTCGTCGGCGTGACCCCCGACGAGCTTCCGTTTCCGTCACCGGCCACGGTACGGCTCGCCCCCACCCACTCGGTGGCCGGCAATCCGTCGCGGCACCGCACCGGGCTGGTCGACGTGGTCGCCGACACCGAGTGGCTGACCGGGCTGCCCACCCGCGCGTACGCCGTGGTGACCGGGCTGACCGCCGTGGCCCTGACCCGGTTCGGCTACCCGTTGCGCCGCCCGGCGGTCACCTCTCCCGCCGGCCGCCTCGCCGCGGACCCGGCCGTTTCCCCGTCACCCGCCACCCGGCAGGAAGGCTGAACGATGCTCTCACTGGTGGTGGGCACCGGTCGGTGCGGTTCGACCCTGGTCCAGGAGTTGCTCTCCCGGCATCCCGCGGTCGGCTTCGTCTCCGGCCTGGACGACAAACTGGCCCGGCTCAACCCCAAGGGCAGGTTCAACGGCGCGCTCTACCGGCGTTCGGCGCCGCGCCCGGCGGGGATGACCTCGCTGCGACACAGTCGACGGTTGCTGGAGCGGGGCCGGCTGCGGGTGGCGCCGTCGGAGGCGTACCACCTGCTCGACCGGCAGGTGCTGGCCGGTTTCTCCCGACCGTGTCGGGACCTGGTGGCCGAGGACCTGACCCCGTTCGTGGCCCGGCGGCTGCGGGCCTTCTTCGACGAGCGGATCGCGCGGCAGGGCTGTCAGCAGTTGGTGCAGCACGTCACGGGGTGGCCGCGGACCGGCCTGCTGCACGCCGCGTACCCGGAGCTGCGGGTGGTCAACGTGGTGCGCGACGGACGGGCGGTGGCCAACTCGTGGCTCCAGATGGGCTGGTGGGACGGCTGGCGCGGGCCGGACAACTGGATCTACGGCCCGCTCCCGTCCGACCTGCGCGAGGAGTGGGCCGAGTCCGGTCGCTCCTTCCAGGTGCTCGCCGCGCTGGGCTGGAAGATGCTGATGGACGCCTTCGCGCAGGCCCGGCTGCGTCACCCGGCCGACCAGTGGCTGGACGTGCGCTACGAGGACCTGGTCGAGCAGCCGCGCGAGCAGGTCGGCCGGATGCTCGACTTCCTCGGCCTGAACTGGTCGACAGCCTTCGAGAAGGGCTTCTCCCGGTACGACTTCACCGTGGGTCGGGCGGAGGCGTACCGGGACGAACTCAGCCCGGCGCAGCTCGCCGCGATCGAACGGGTGCTGGAGAAGCCGCTGGCCGAGTGGGGCTACCCGGTCTAGGGGGCGTCTGTCGCCGTCCTCGCTATCGACGGACATCACGGGGGGCGGCTAATCTTTGGCCCCACACCATCGATGTGAGGAGATGCGATGGCGCGCCGTACCGGCCGACCCTCCTACCAGTTGGACAAGGCCGATGTGCGTCACCGCCGTACAGTGCGCTTCGTGGCGGTCGCGGGCGTGATCGCACTGGTCACCGCGTTGGTGGGTGGGTTGATCGGCTACCAGGTGGGCCGTCCGGACGCGACCGAGGCGACCATCGCGAGCATCAAGCAGGACGAGGCGAAGCGGGACGCTCAGCAGATCGTGGAGCTGATCGAGACAGCCCGACGCGTACGCGACCAGGTCGCCCCGGTGCTGGCCGCCGTCAAGACGGAGACGACCGCCGGACGCGCGCCGGACCCGCAGAAGGCACGCCAGTGGCAGGAGGTCATGCGCCAGGCGGCCGAGCCCTTCGCCGACCCGCCGTCGGGGACCACCGCCACCAACGTGGCGCGCGGAGGGTTGCGCGGAGCGGTCCAGCAGGCGTCCCTGGCTGTCGACGCCTACGCGCTGGCGGCCGGCGTTCCGGCCGAGCAACGTGCGGCCCTGCTGGATGTCACCGCGCGGCAGGGGGCCGAGGCCGCGACGATCTGGTCGGTCGCGGCGACTCAGCTCGACCAGATCAGCGTCGACTCCGGCCAGGGCCACCAGCATGTGTTCCTGGACACAGACCCCCAAGAAGGGGCCCTCACCCCGGACGGGGCGGCCGAGGGAACCGGTGGCTGAGGCACCTTGCGGGGCATGTGTCGGGTTTGCCGGCTAAGGTCGCCGGGCCGGGCCGGCGGAGCGGTCACGGCGTGATCTGGGGGCGGCGCGCCGGATCGGGTACGGTCGCTTATCGCAAAGTCTATGAACCAGATTGGCTTTCAGTGCAATGGAAGCCGAATCGGAGGGACACAGCCGTGAGGTTCCCAAGCGCCGTCCGTCAGGCCGGCCTCGTCGTGGCCGTCGTCGCCCTCGCGTTGACCGCGGGTTGCGCGAAGAAGGATGACAGCGAGGTCCAGGCGAGCGGTGTCAAGCTGGTCGCGGCGGGCAAGCTGACCGTCTGCACCCACCTGCCGTACCCGCCGTTCCAGTCCAAGGACGCCAGCGGCAAGGTGACCGGCTTCGACGTGGAGATCATGGACCTGGTCGCCAAGGAACTCGGTGTCGAGCAGACGATCATCGACACCCCGTTCGAGGGGATCAAGTCCGGCCAGGATCTCAACACCGGCAAGTGCGACGCGGCCGCCGCCGGCATGACCATCACCGAGGAGCGGCGGAAGGTGGTCGACTTCTCCGATCCCTACTTCGACGCCACCCAGGCGATGCTGGTGAAGACCGGCAAGACGTACAAGTCGCTCGACGACCTCAAGGGCAGGAAGCTCGGCGTCCAGGCGGCCACCACGGGTCGTGACTACGCCAAGAAGCTCGAGGCGGAGAAGGGCCTGAAGCTCGTCGAGTTCGAGGACCTCGCCGCCCTCCAGCAGGCCGTCGCCAACGGCCAGGTCGAGGCCGCCATCAACGACCTGCCGGTCTGGACCGAGTACCTGAAGAAGAACCCGGGCGGGTTCGAGGTGGCCGCCGAGTTCGACACCGGCGAGCAGTACGGCTTCCCCGTGAAGAAGGACGCCAACCCGGAGTTGCTCAAGAAGATCAACGAGGTGCTGGCCAAGGCCAAGCAGGACGGCGCGTACAACACGATCTACGAGAAGTGGATCGGTAAGCAGCCGAGCGCCTGAGCGCCGCGCAGTACCGGAGGGCGCGCGTCCCGCGCGCCCTCCGACGTCGGTAACCTCCGGGAAGGCAACGAGCGAACGTGAAGCTGCGACGCCGCCAGCGGGAGCGGCTGTCCCTCGGGCTCCAGTACCTGGTCTTCATCGCCATCATCGCCACGGTGCTCGTCGCCGCGGACTGGGACAGGTTGGCCGACGCGTTCTTCCGCGTCGACATCATCAAGTCGATGTTCCCGACGATCATCACCGTCGCGCTGCGCAACACCATCCTCTACACGCTGGGCGCGTTCGCCTTCGGCCTCGTGTTCGGCACCATCCTGGCGCTGATGCGCCTGTCCCGGGTGGCGCCGTACCGCTGGGTGGCGACGGCGTACATCGAGCTGTTCCGGGGTCTGCCCGCGCTGCTGGTGCTCTTCCTCGTCGGGTACGGAATCCCGATCGCCTTCCCGGAACGCGAGATTCCGGGCGGTGTGTTCGGTTCGATCGCGATCGGCCTCGGGTTGACCGCCGCGGCGTACATGGCGGAGACGATCCGGGCCGGCATCCAGGCCGTGCCGAAGGGGCAGATGGAGGCGGCGCGGACCCTCGGCATGTCGCACTTCACCGCCATGCGCACGATCGTCATCCCGCAGGCGTTCCGGATCGTGATCCCGCCACTGACGAACGAGCTCATCCTGCTCACCAAGGACTCGTCGCTGGCCTACGTGCTCGGGGTGACGGCGCAGACGATCGAGATCACCAAGTTCGGTCGGGACATGCTCAACGACCGGGTGAACGCGACCCCGCTGCTGGTGGCCGGCCTCGCCTACCTGGTGATCACCCTGCCGCTGTCGCAGGTGGTACGACGCCTCGAACTCCGCTACGCCAAGGCTCGGTGACCCAGATGACGACCACCCCTGCCCGCCCCGCCGTGGAGATCCGCGACCTGCACAAGTCCTTCGGGCCGCTGGAGGTGCTCAAGGGCATCGACTTCGAGGTCGGCCAGGGCGAGGTGGTCTGCGTCATCGGGCCGTCCGGCTCCGGCAAGTCGACCCTGCTGCGCTGCGTCGATCTGCTGGAGGAGCCGACAGCCGGCAAGATCTGGGTGAACGGGGTCGAGATGACCGACCCGGACGTCGAGATCGACGCGGTACGCCGCGGCATCGGCATGGTGTTCCAGTCGTTCAACCTGTTTCCGCACCTGACCGTCCTGAACAACCTCACCATCGCGCAGCGCCGGGTGCTGCGGCGAGGTCGCGCCGAGGCCGAGCGGATCGCCCGGGCCAACCTGGAGCGCGTCGGGCTGACCGACAAGGCCGACGCCTTCCCGGCGCAGCTCTCCGGTGGGCAGCAGCAGCGGGCGGCGATCGCCCGGTCGCTGTCGATGGAGCCGAAGCTGATGCTCTTCGACGAGCCGACCTCCGCGCTCGATCCGGAACTCGTCGGCGACGTGCTCACCGTCATGCGCAAGCTGGCCGAGGACGGCATGACGATGATGGTGGTCACCCACGAGATGGCGTTCGCCCGCGACGTCGCCGACCGGGTCGTCTTCATGGATGGTGGCGTGGTGGTCGAGCAGGGGCCGCCGCAGGAGGTGCTGGGCGCGCCGAAGCACGAACGGACCCGCGCGTTCCTCTCCCGGGTCCTCGACCCGACCCACGTCGCGCAGCTCGGTGCGCCCGACCAGTCGGGCCCACCGTCGGCCGGCTGACCACCGCGACGATCTCTGACCACAGCTTCCGTACGTCTGCCCGCCGGGCTGCCGCATTGACGGCAGCCCGGCGTCTGCTTGTGTGTCAGCTTCATGTCAATCGACGGACGTCGTGATGTCAAGGTAATCTTTTTGCAATCAGACCTGTACTTTCGTCGATGGATTACATAAGTTTCAGTCATCCATCGAAAGTTCTGAGTCTTCCGAGCAAAGTCCGCGACGAGCCTCACCCTCAGTCGTGCCACCGCCCCCGAGCTCGGCGGTCGATGCACCCTGCCCTCGTCGCGTCTTCGCCCGGTCGGGAACGGAGACCCATGGACGATCACGCTGGTGGCCCTCACCGCCACCTGTCCCGCAGATCGCTGATCGCCACCGGCGCGCTCGCCGCCGGGGCGTTGGGCGCGTCCGCCCCAACGATCGGCACCGCGTTCGGCGGCAGCCCCGCCCGGGCCGCCGCCGGTGTCACCAAGAAAATCACCATCTACGCCGAGCAGTTGCCCGGCAACCTGTTCGGGTACGGCCTGGCACCCGGTCAGGCCACCGTTCCGGGCCCGATCCTGGAAATGTACGAGGGTGACACGCTGGAGATCACCCTGGTCAACACCACCAACCAGCGGCTGTCCATCCATCCGCACGGGGTGGACTACAGCACCGAGTCCGACGGCAGCCCGTTCAACGCCTCGTTCAACAACCCGGGTGAGACGCGCACGTACGTCTGGCGCTCCCACGAGATGGTGGCCGCGGCCGGCCGGCGGTACATGCCGGGCAGTGCCGGCTACTGGCACTACCACGATCACGCGATGGGCACCGACCACGGCACCGGCGGTGTCGCGAAGGGACTGTACGGGGCGTTGATCGTCCGACGGCGTGGCGACATCCTGCCGTCGAAGCAGTTCACGGCCGTGTTCCACGACATGATGATCAACAACAAGATGGCTCCGGCGACCCCGATGTTCGAGGCGAACCTGGGCGAGCGCGTCGAGTGGATCGCCATCGGCCACGGCAACCTGTTCCACACCTTCCACCTGCACGCGCACCGCTGGGCGGACAACCGCACCGGGATGTTGGAGGGGCCGAGCGACCCGAGCCTGGTGGTCGACAACAAGGACCTCAATCCCGGCAGCTCGTTCGGTTTCCAGGTGCTGGCCGGGGAGGGCGTCGGACCCGGCGCGTGGATGTACCACTGCCACGTGCAGACCCACTCCGACGGCGGCATGGCCGGGATCTTCCTGGTGCGCAACGCCGACGGCAGCATGCCGCCGGGCGCCGAGGAGGCGATCCACCGGTTCCAGGGCCACACCCACACGCACGGAAGCTGACCGAACCGAAAGTGGGGACGGGCATGACCAGAAAACTACGACGAACCCTCGCCGCGGTAGCGGCCTTGGCGACACTGCTCCCGGCAACGACGGCGGCTGCGGCCGCTCCACGAACGGCGGCCGCCCCGCAGGCGGCGCAGCCGCAGCAGACAGCGGTCCTGGTGTTCCACGGCCCGGTGGCCGAACAACAGGACCCGGTTTCTCGCGCGGTGGACACCATCAAACAGCTTGGCGCCGTTAATGACATCGATGTCACGGCCACCACGGACCCGGGCGCCTTCACGGCGGCCGGGCTGTCCGCGTACCGCAGCGTGGTCTTTCTCTCCGCGACGGGCGCCGCGCTCAGCCGCGACCAGGAGTCGGCGCTCCAGAACTACGTCAAGGCCGGCGGCGGTTTCGTCGGCATCGCCGACGCCGCCCGCGCCCAGGTCGACTCCACCTGGTTCACCGGGCTGATCGGCACCCGCCCGGCCGGCGCCATCCCGGTCGCCGAGCCGGTGACCCGGGTGACCGCCAGCGGCGAGAACCCGCCCAACGAGACCAAGGAGAAGCTGACCGACGGCGACGCCAACACGAAGTGGCTCGTCCGCACCCCGACCGCCTGGGTGGCGTACGAGTTGAGCGCACCGAAGAAGATCACCGGGTACGCGCTCACGTCGGCCAACGACTCCGCCGGTCGGGACCCGAAGGACTGGACCCTGCAGGGCTCCACGGACGGTCAGAGCTGGACCGACCTGGACCGCCGCACCGGGCAGACCTTCCCGGACCGGTACCAGACCCGGCGGTTCGACATCGCCGCGCCGCAGGAGTTCACGCGCTACCGGCTGAACGTCACCGCGAACAGCGGTGAACCGCTGGTCCAGCTCGCCGACCTGCGCCTGTTCACCGGCAGCACCACCGCTCCGGAGCCGCCTGCGGTGAACCGCGCGGTGGTGAACATCCTGGACCGGAAGCACCCGGCGACCGCGTCGCTGCCGATGACCATCACCCGGTCCGACCGTTGGGAGAACTGGGACCCGAACCCGATCGGCACCGTGCACACCCTCGCCCAGGTCGAGGAGCGGCACTACAACCCGGGGGCGGCAGCCAACGGCGCCTTCCACCCGGTGTCCTGGTGCCGGGACTACGACGGCGGTCGGTCGTTCTACACCGGCATGGGCCACACCGAGGGCAGCTACGGCGAGGAGGCGTTCCGCACGCACCTCACCGGGGCTCTCAACTGGACCACCGGTCGGGTACGCGGTGACTGCCAGGCCACCATCGCCGCGAACTACAAGGTGGAGCGACTCACCGCAGCCAACCAGACCGGGCAGCTGGACCAGATCGGCGAGCCGCACGGGCTCACCATCGCGCCGGACGGCACTGTCTTCTACGTCGGCAAGGCGGCCTGCCCGAGCGGCCCGATCGCGGACTGGAACAACCCGAAGGTCGGCCTGGGCTGCGGCACCATCCACTCCTGGGACCCGCGCACCAAGCAGGTCAAGCTGCTCACCACCCTGGAGGTGATGGGCAACCGGGGCAGCGGCTCCGAGTTGGTCAAGAACGAGGAGGGTCTGCTCGGCATCGTGCCCGACCCCGCGTTCGCCGAGAACGGCTGGCTCTACGTCTACTGGATGCCGCACGACTCGGTCGACCGGGTGAAGCGGGTCGGTCAGCGGACCGTCTCGCGGTTCACCTACGACCGCCAGGCGCAGACCGTCGACCAGGCCACCCGCAAGGACCTGTTGCAGTTCCCGGTGCAGATCCACAGCTGCTGCCACGCCGGCGGCGGCATGGCGTTCGACGCCAAGGGCAACCTCTACGTCGGCTCCGGCGACAACAACTCCTCGGAGGGGTCGCAGGGCTATGCCGGCAACAACTGGACCCAGGAGTACCAGGGGATCTCGTTCCAGGACGCCCGCCGCACGTCGGGTAACACCAACGACCTCGCCGGCAAGATCATCCGGATCCATCCGGAGTCGGACGGCACGTACACCATCCCGGAGGGCAACCTCTTCCCACCGGGCACCGAGAAGACCCGACCGGAGATCTACGTGATGGGCGTGCGCAACATCGCCCGCCTCCAGATCGACCCGGTGCACCAGTGGCTGACCGCCGGCTGGGTCGGCCCGGACGCCTCGTCGCCCAGCCCCACCCTGGGCCCGGCGAAGTACGAGACGGCCACCATCATCACCTCCGCCGGTAACCAGGGCTGGCCGTACTGCATGGGCAACCGGCAGCCGTACCGCGACCGCAGCAACACCGACGCGACAGTGCTGACCGGCTGGTACGACTGCGACAACCTGAAGAACGAATCGCCGCGCAACACCGGACTGGTGGACATCCCGGCGGCCCGGGACAACATGATCTGGTATTCGCCCGACGGCGGTGGCCCGGTGTTCCCGAAGCGGACCGACGGCAGCGGCCTGCCGACCTACGTGGCGACCGACGCCACCTACACGCAGCCGTACCTGCGCGGCGGCGGGCAGGCCATCATGTCCGGCCCGACGTACCACCGCAGCCTCGTCGACACCACCAGCGGCGTGGCGTGGCCGGAGCACTGGGACGGCAAGTGGTTCATCGGCGACCAGTCGAACGCCTCCAACCGGGTCGCGGTCACCGTCGACCCGGCCGGCGTGCCGCAGGCCGCCCCACCGGTGTACGCCGAGTCGCTGCGGGCCATCATCCCCGGTGGCAACGGCGACAACCGGTTGCAGAGCTGGATGGACGCGAAGTTCGGCCCGGACGGCGCGCTCTATCTGCTCGACTACGGCGGCGGCTTCTTCAGCCTGCACGCGAACCAGAAGCTGATCCGGGTCACCTACACCGGCGGGGCGCCCACCCCGGCGCCGGCGGCGACCTCGGTCGCCGTGCAGAACAAGCCGCTGACCATCGCCTTCACCGGTTCCCGCTCCGGCGGCGTCAGCCACCGCTGGGAGTTCGGCGACGGCACCACGTCGACCGAGGCGGACCCCCGACACACGTACGCCACGGTCGGCACCTACACCGCGAAGCTCACCGTCACGTACGCCGACGGTCAGACGGCGACGGTGCAGACCACTGTGACGGTGGGCTGCGCGGTGCCCGACGACCGCTCGACGGTGTGGCTCGGCGACACCGACACCGGGGTGCCCAGTCGCACGGTCGGGCAGGGTTGCACGGCCAACGACCTGATCGACGACGAGAGCACCTGGGCCGACCACAACGGTTTCGTCCGGCACGTCACCGCGGTGGCCCGCGCGTTGCAGGACGACGACCTGCTCAGCACCCGCGAAGCGGGGACCCTCACCCGCCTGGCCGCCGCGTCGGAAATCGGCCGGGACGGTCACACCGGGTACGAGCCGCTCTTCGACGGCACCGCCGAGTCGCTGCGCGGTTGGCAGCAGGCGCCGTCGGGACAGTTCGGCATCCAGCCGGACGGGTCGCTGCGCTCCAGTGGCGGCCTGGGCATGCTCTGGCACACCAAGGAGCTGGGCGACTTCTCGCTGAAGTTGCAGTTCCGGGATATCGCGCCGGGCACCGGCCGGGCCAACACCGGAGTCTTCATCCGGTTCCCGGATCTGCGAACGCCCCTCGACCAGCGGCCACCGGACAGCTGCGGCACGGTCGGGTCGGCGCGGACCTCGCCGGCCTGGATGGCGATCTACTGCGGACACGAGATCCAGATCTACGACGGTGACACCGGTGAGCCGCAGAAGACCGGCTCGGTCTACAACTTCGACCCGGTGCCGCTGGCCCAGGCCGGCGTGACGCCGAAGAACGAGTGGAACGACTACGAGATCCGCGCCGTCGGGCAGCACTACACGATGATCCGCAACGGCGTGGTGATCAACGAGTTCGACAACACGCCGGGCAAGCAGTCGTCGCGCGCCGGCGACCCGCCGACCGACCTGCGGCAGTTCCTGCGCGGCTTCATCGGCCTGCAGAACCACGGTGACAACGACCTGACCGAGTTCCGCAACATCCGTGCGCGGGAACTCTAGGAGTGACGATGACCCGACGACTGACGGCTGCGCTGGCGGCGCTCCTGCTCACGGTGATCCCGTTGGCAGTGGCCCCCGCCTCCGCCGCCCCGCGTGTCGCCGCCGACCAGGTGTTGACCTGGACCGCCGACGACAGCATCACCCGGTACAAGTCAGCGCCCACCACGGCGGTGGCCGGAGCGACCACGATCATCTGGGAGAACAGCGCGGCCACCGGAAACACCACCGGGATGCCGCATACCCTGACCTTCGACACCAGCACCGAGGGCTACAACCACGACGTCACAGTCAACATCCTGGCCAGCCCGTTCGACGCCAACGACGGCCGCCACCAGGCGACCGTGACGCTGACCCCGGGCCGGTACCGGTACTTCTGCTCGATCCCCGGCCACAGCTCGATGGTCGGCGAGCTGGTGGTCACCGAGGGCGGCGGCGGTGACGACACCACCGCACCGACCGTGACCGCCGCGGTCTCCGGCGACCAGGACCAGGACGGCAACTACCTCGGCGCGGCCACTGTGACCGTGACGGCCACCGACGCCGACTCGGGGGTACAGACCGTCGAGTACCAGGTCGACGACACCAGCTTCCTGCCGTACACCGAGCCGGTGCGGGTGACCGCGATCGGCGACCACGCGGTGCAGTTCCGTGCCACCGACCAGGCCGGCAACACCAGCGCCGTCGGCTCGGTGGCGTTCCGGATCGTCGAGCCGGGAGAGGAGGACACCACAGCGCCGGTGGTCACGGCCGCACTGGCCGGCGACCGCGACGGCGACGGCAACTACGTCGGTACGGCCACCGCCACGTTGACCGCCACCGACAGCGGATCCGGTGTCGCCACCATCGAGTACGCCCTGGACGGGGCGGCCTTCACCGCGTACACGAACCCGATCGTGGTGAACACGGTCGGGATGCACATGCTGCACTACCGGGCCACCGACGTCGCCGGCAACACCTCAGCGGAGCAGATGTCCCACTTCACCGTCGTCGAGCCGCAGGCCGAGGACACCACCCCGCCCACTGTCGCCGCCACGGTGGCCGGTGACCGGAACGACGACGGCGGGTACGTCGGCGGGGCGACCGTCACCGTCACGGCCACCGACGCCGAGTCGGGCGTGGCGACGATCGAGTACGCGCTCGACACCGGAGCCTGGACGGCGTACGCCGCTCCGGTCGCCGTCCGCGCACCCGGCGCGCACACAGTGCGGTACCGGGCGACCGACACGGCGGGGAACTCCTCCACCGAGCAGTCGACGTCGTTCACCGTGGTGGTCGACGACACCGACCGCTGCCCCGACTCGGACACCCGGGCAACCGTGGTCATCGACGGGGGCGACACCGGTGTGGCCAACGTCGACACCGGCGACGGCTGCACCATCAACGATCTGATCGACGAACACGCCGACTACCCCGGCCACGCCGAATTCGTCCGACACGTGGAAGCGGTCACCGCCGCGCTCGTGACCGGCGGCACGCTCGACCGGCGGCAGCAGGGCGCCATCGTCCGGGCCGCGGCCCGATCGGACGTCGGCGCATGAGTCCTCGAACCTCACCGACAGGGAGTACCACGATGCCCGGACGTACCGTCGCCAAGCTCGCCACCGTGAGCGCCGTCATCGCGGCCTCGGTGCTGGCAGTGGCGCCCACCGCACACGCCGACCTGGTCACCCACTGCATCGGCACCGGCGGCGCGGTGACCGTGCCCAACGACCTGCTCGTGCCCGCCGGCGAGTCCTGCGCGCTGACCGGCACCACGATCACCGGCAACGTCACCGTCGCGGCCGGCGGCAACCTGGTGGTGACCGGTGGCCGGGTCAGCGGTGAGGTACGCGTCGCCGCCGACGGGTACCTCGACGCGACCGAGACGACAGTCGACGGCCAGGTGGTACTCGCAGCCGGGGGGTACGGCATCTTCCTGAAGGACGCCCGCACCGGCACCGTCACCGTACGGCCGAAGGGCTCCACGACCATCGACAGCTTCCTGTTCGCCGAGGCGTCGACGGTCGCCGGGCACGTCAACGTCGGTGCCGGCGAGGTTCGGCTCGACCGGGGAACCCAGGTGCAGCGCAACCTCAGCAGCACCGGCACCTACTACACCGACCTGCACGACTCGTTCGTCGACGGCACGCTGTCGGTGCTCAACAGCGCCACCGGCAGCGTGGTGTGTGGCAGTGCGGTCCAGGGCCGGGCCACCTTCGCGGGCAACCTGGGCGGTGTGCAACTCGGCCCGAACGGCACCCTCGACAGCTGCGCCTCCGGCGGCTACTGGGGTGGGGACGTGAGCATCACCAGCACCACCGGTGGGGTCACCGTCGACGACAACATCATCAACGGTCAGTTGGCGGTGACGTCCAACGACCCGGCCGCCCAGGTGGCCGCCAACAACCGGATCCGCGGTGGCGTGACCGGTGACCAGGCGGCGTCGAGCACCAACCGGGCGGCGCGGGTGGCCGCTCCGGACCGGGAGGACGCCGGCGACCAGCGGGCCGAGGTCCGCCGTACCTCGGCGGTGCAGGAGGCCGCTGCGGCGGGCGCGGCGAAGCTCTAACTGATCGACGCAACGGCGGCCGGTCACCCGCCAGGTGATCGGCCGCCGTCGTACTGGGTCCGACCCGTCGCGGCGGCGGCGTCGGCGAGGCGGTGGGCGCTGGCCGCTTGGACCAGGCATTCCAGGAGGCGGTGCACGGCGTGTGAGGGGTTCTGAGTCGGCGGGCCGGCCGGTAGCGTTGGTGGCACGGCGGCCTGGGCGCCGGCGACGCGTTCCGCGCTACGAGGAGGTCCGGGATGGATTCCTTGCCGGAGTTGACTTTCGGGCAGCGGTTGAAGGTCTACCGGGAACGGTCCGGGAAGACCCGTGCGGTGCTCGGGGGGTTGGTGGGGCGCAGCGCGGAGTGGGTCAAGGCGGTGGAGACCGATCGGATCCTGCCGCCGCGTATTCACATGCTGGACCGGATCGCGCGTGCCCTCAAGGTCGAGGTGTCCGCCCTTGCCGGCGAGTTGGGGGCCCGGTCGGCTGTGGTCAACGGGCCCGAGCATCCGGCGCTGCCGTCCGTCCGGGACGCGGTCAACCGCTTCGCACTTTCCGACGATGTTTCCCCGGAGCCGTTGACGAGCCTGAGGGACCGGCTTGCGATGGCATGGCGTGCGCGTCATCAGGCGTCGGACCACCGCACCGTGCTGGGCGGGTTGTTGCCGGGGGTGCTACGCGACGTGCAGCGTGCCGCTTTGGCCTACGAGGGTGCAGAGCGTCGGCAGGCTCAGGCCCTGTTGGCGGAGACGTTCGGGCTGACGCAGATGTTCCTCGCCTATCAGCCCGCTGCCGAGTTGTTGTGGCGGGTCGCGGACCGGGCGATGGTGGCGGCGCAGGAGTCCGGCGACCCGGAGGCGGTGGCGTGCGCGGGGTGGTTCCTGTGCCAGGTGCATCGGGATGCCGGTGACTGGGACAGCGCGATGTCGGTGACAGTGGATCTCTTGTCGGCGCTTGAGTCGCGTGCGGCCGACGGGAACATGAACCTGTTGGCGCTCTGGGGTGCACTGAATTTCGAGGCTGCGTACACCGCCGCCCGTGCTGGTGAGGAAGGTAGGGCCTGGCGGTACTGGGATCGCGCGGATCAGGTGGCGCAGCGCCTGCCAACGGGTTTCTATCAGCCGCAGACGTCGTTCTCGCAGGTCATCATGGGCGCTCACGCGGTGACCGTGGCGGTGGAGTTGCAGAAGTCCGGTGAGGCAGTGCGACAGGCACGCCGCCATGATTCCGCGGCGATCCCGTCGAGGCCGCGCCGGGCACGCCATCTCATCGAGGTCGCGCGGGCGCACTACGGCAAGGACGACAAGGAAGCGGCCGTGATGACCCTCCGGCAGGCGTATGGGTCGGCCCCGGAGACGATTCGCTTCAACGGGTACGCCCGCCAGATCACCTTGGACCTGCTCGACGGCCCACGTTCCACTCGTGACGACGCCCGTGACCTCGCGGTCAAGGTCGGGCTGCTCTCGTGATCCAGGGGTAGAAACCGTACCCATTCCGCCCCGCGACTCACCGTAGCTTCTTGCTCACGGGATGCGGCGGGCGGTGCGGATATCGCCTGGTCGCCGCGTCCCCTCAGCGTGGAGGGCGGGAAGTCGTCCTCGTGCTCGAACGAGGGAGAGTCCGTGCGGCGCGTCTCGTATGACGAATACCTCTCGGCCACCGCGCTGACGCTCGCCCGCCGGCACCGGCCGGTGTGGTCATGGCGGCTCTGGCGATATATCTGCCGCTGCGGCATCGACCTGCCGTGCCGTGCCCGGCACCGGATTCCGATCAGTCGTGGCCATTGGCCGCAGGAAGGCGAGCAGTGAGTAGCCGGCAGCAGAAGGCGATCGTCGCGGTTCGCGTCCGAGGGCTGGACGGCAGGTGTAGCTGCTGCCGGACGTGGCTCACGCCGTACCCCTGCTGGCAGGGCGAATGGGCGACCGGTCGGCAGACGCTGACGAGCACCGCCGGACTTCTGGCGGGTGCGCGGTGACCGTCCACGGCCCGGTCATGCCGATCTGGAGCTGCGGTGGCTGCGGCCTGCCCTGGCCCTGCACGACCCGCAAGCGCGAGTTGCGCGCGGAGTACGCGGATGCGCCAGTGTCGCTGGCGCTCTACCTCGGGTCCTACCTGGTGCAGGCGACTGAGGACATGCAGTGGACGCCGGCCGGCGTGCTGCACCGCCGGTTCCTCGGATGGACCAGGGATGCCGCGCAGTCGAATCCAGCAGTGCCGCAACCGGTCCAGCCGGCCCGAGCCGAACCCTAGTCGACCGACGTCCTGGCGGGGCTCGTGTCGCCGCCGCCCGGCCCGTGCATGCGTGGCGGTGCCGGCGTCGGAAGGTCGGCCTGCTGCGCAAGTAGCAAGTAGGCGGTTACGTGGGGTCTCCGGCGTCCGGTTCGGCCTGGTAGCTGAACCGTCCACCGGAGACCCCGCCGCCCTCTGTCGCCGATCGACGACGGCATTCAGGCCGGGTCAGCTCAGAAGTTACCGGCCGAGTTGCACTTCACGCCCTGGTCGAGGCAGTTGCGCACCCGTGCGGCGAGTGCCTCGTCCTTCCACGCGTTGAAGAAGTCCGCGTGCATGGAGAACGACGTGCCGGACGCGAGGGTGATGCCGTCGGTGTTCGCGCTCAGCGGGTACGAGATCACGAAGGACACCGAGGGGACGGGCACCGGGTGGCTCTTGGGGCACGCCCCGGTGTGGTCCCCGTTGGCCATGTGCGCCTTGTGGTCGGGGCTGTCCAGGTGCTTGCCGTCCCAGCAGTCCGGGAAGGTGATCTGCCGGACGATGTTCGCCGTCCTGGCGCAGACCGGGAACGTCTTGTCGGCGCTGCGGCCGATCTCGCCGCCGATGCCGGCGCACCAGAAGTGGTTGCCCTGCTTGTCCGGGGTGTCAACCTGGTTCTTGGCGTTACCGGTGATCATTCGCAGGCCGAACGGGAAGGGCTGGGTCCTGCTCGGGTCCTTCAGACGGGAACCGTAGTAGACGGTCACCTCCTTCGGGTCCACGACCTTGCCGTTCTGGTACATCGTCGGCACCCAGTAGGCGGACTGGTCGTCCGGCGAGTTGCAGGTGGTCGCCTTGGACGCCCGCAGCGATTCGGCGGTCGAGTTGGCGTCGGTCGACCTGTTGCCCCAGAACGTGTGGTTGTGCGAGCCGCCCACCAGCTTCGGCAGCACGATCGGGTCGTCGCTGTTGTGGTGGCTGGTCGTACAGCCGACGTTGAATTCGGGCACCTTGACGGGGTTGCCGGTCACCGGCTTGGGCTTGCGCGCGAAGAACGCCTTCGTCGCGGCGGCCTGCGCGGCGGCGTCGATGGTGATCCAACCGCCGGATGCGGTGGGCGGGGCGGCGCTGGTCGCCGGCGTTCCGGGCTTGCCCGGCGCGGACGGGGTGGCCGAGGTGCCCGGGGCGCTCGGCGTGGCCGACGGGTCGCCCGGGGCGGTCGCCGTCGGCGCGCCCGGGCCGGGCGAGCCGATGCCGGTGTCGCTGGACGGGCCGGACGCGCCGGGGCTTCCCGGCGCCTCCTTGCATCCGCCGGCGAGCGCCAGGCTCACCAGCAGCAGGGCGGTGACGGAACGACGGTGTCGAGGGGTGGAACGGAAATTTATCAACGGGGGCGCACCTTTCTTCCGAGAGGGAAGAATATGAGTGGCCCCCCTGCCTGCTTCCAGTTGAAACGATTAATTCTCCCTTAAATAGCGCTCAGCGATTGCCTGGTCAGCCTTGTGGAGTCGCCGTGATGTCGGCTCGATCTCAATTCTCTGATTTCTCTCCAAAAACCGTAATCGACAGCTGCGGTGGCACTCCACATCTCAGCGTGGCTGCCGGTCCAGTCAGCGGCGGTCGCGGGCCTTGCTCAGGAAGCCCGCCCCGACATGATTCTCGTCGAACGTTCGGTGAGCGGCTCGACATCGATGCCGGGGCTCGGGC
>NZ_QGSY01000202.1 GCF_003857035.1 Micromonospora arida | reverse complement strand
CCCAACGACTCACCCGCAGCCCGACCCAACCCAATCTGCTCCCGCTCCAACGGACTCAACCTCGACGCCATAACCACCCCAACGAAGATCACCAAAAGGGGTGTTGCAACCACCGGTTGAGCCCGCCCACCGGACGGAAACTGTCCAAGATCTGGAGCTTGACGCCGGGAAGGCTCGATGGGCGGGCACCGCGCACCGGTAGGGGCCGGCGGGCAGCGGAGTACGCCCGCCTGACCGCAGCTTTCGCCGTCGCCGGCGGGCCTGACGACGGTCGACTCCGAGCGACCCCGCCTGACGGCACGCTCGCGGCCGGTACTCGCGCAAACGCCCGGCCGGTCCACGACAGACCGACCGGGCGTTGCTGAGCACCACTCAGAAGACCGTGCCACCACTCTGCGGCCCAGCGATCCGGAGACCGTAGCGCTGGGGCCAGACGAACTCGGTCCGGTCGGACAGACCGCTCCACGTCTTGTTCTGCGGCGCCAGCCCGCCGGCGGAGGCGTAGAACGGATTCATGACCCCGGACGGATATCCGGCGAGGTCACCCTTCACCTCTTCGCCGATTGACGCCACGACGGCGTCGAGCCCGCTCGCGCGGCTGAGGTTCAGCAGGGCGACGGAGGAGCCGAACCTGTCGCCGTTCTCGGAAGCATCCGGAACGGCCCCGTGGTTCTGGTCGAACGCCTGCGCGCCGGCCCCCGTCAGCCCACCGGCGGACCCCTTGAGCAGGGTGATCATGCCGGCGTCGACCCGCGAGCCGACGTCCTCGCCGGGGGTACCGACCAGCACGTCCGCTTTGCCATCACCGGTCACGTCGCCGACCGCCAGCACGCCACCGAAGCGGTCGTCGTCCTCGGGGTCGTCCGGCACACCGGCCGTACGCTGGGTGATGATCTGCACGGCACTGCTGGACAGGCCGCCGGAGCGGCCGGCGAAGGCCGCGATGAGGCCGCCGTTGATGTGCGGGGTCTGCGCGCCGGAGGCTCCGACGACCACCTCGCCCAGCCCGTCGCCGTTCAGGTCGCCGACCGCGAGCGCGTCACCCAGGTACCAGGCGACGGTGCCGGTCCCATCGTTGGGTTCGATCGCCGCACCGGTGACCGAGGTGGCACCGGTGGACGACACACCACTCGCCGAGCCCCACATCAGGGTGACCATGCCGGTGCCGTCCCAGCTCGCGCCGTCGTTTTCCCGCGGAGCGCCGATGACCAGATCCTGGTACCGGTTGTTGTCGACCTTTCCGATCGCGAGCGTGAAGCCGAACTGGTCGTTGCTCTCAGCCGATCCGGGCACTGCGGCCTGGTCCTGCTGAAGGTGCTGAGCCCCGGTGGCCGTGAGGCCGCCCGACGCACCGAAGAGGACGGTGACCGCCCCGGCGGCCGCCTTGGTCCCGATCGACTCGCCCCAGGCACCGATGGCGAGGTCGTCGCGGCCATCCCCGTTGATGTCACCGGCCGCGAGGGCACCCCCGAACTGGTCGAAGGTCTCCGGGCTGTCCGGAACACCCGGCGAGTCCTGGTTGAAATGGATTGCCGAGTTGACCACCAGGCCGCTGCTGCTTCCCGGAATGACCCAGACCCCGCCGGCGTGGGTCTTGGTCCGGGCGTCCGGCTCGTCAGCGTTGCCGATCGCCAGGTCGTCGTAACGGTCGCCGTTGAAGTCCCCCGCCACGAGAGTCGTGCCGAACGCGACGGAACCACCGCCCTCCGGTAACGCACCCATGAGGTAGTCGACCTTTGCGGCGGATGAATACCGCACGGTGACCACACCGGCCGGGACCAGCGGCAAGTTGTAATTGAACGGGTCGCCAGAGGCCGCGATGTCGTCGGTGCCGTCGCCGTCGAAGTCGGATTGACCGACACCCGTGCCCCGCAACCGGGGCGTCGCCTTCAGCCAGGACACCTGGTGGTGCTGGAGAACGACGCCGTCCCGGGTGATGGTCCGGACGCCTTCCGCAGCCTTTGCGGGGGCACTGATTGCCAGGCTGGCCAGAACAGTTGGGAGAACCAGAAAAGTTGCGCTTCGCTGCATAGATACCCCGTTTCGATGGGCGCCTGGACACCATAGGCATCCGACTCGATCTTCAAAATAAGACGAACGGGCAGTGCGGGGAACGGACCATTCGGCAGTGGGCAACTGAGCGCGAACGACGGGTACCGTCCGGAGGCGGCCGGCGGTCTGCAACCGTCGTACACATGTTCTATCCACAGGCTGTGGACGGCGGAGGGTTCGATGGCTTACCAGCTCAGCGCGGTGGTCGCGGACGTTGAGCTGCTCCGCGAGCAGACCGCCGAGCTGGATCACGCGGTCCTCGGCGAGCTGCGCCAGGACTTCGCGTTGCTGCCGGTCACCCCGCAGCTGGTGATCGAGCTGACCGGGTCGTTGCCGGATTTCGCCACTGACGACCGGAGCGCCGCGCGCCCGTTCGACCTGGTGTTGTCGACTGCGCTGGTCGAGGTGCTGACCCGATGGTCACAGTCGGGGCCGGTGGCCTATCTGGAGGCGGAGTTCGGTGGTGGCATCGGCCACCAGTCGGCAGCGGTGTGGTTGGGCGGGGCGCTGTCCTGGGGCCCGCGCTTCGACGACGAGTTGAGCGCGCCGCGCGAGCGGTGGCCGATCAACGGTGCGCTGAGTCAGCTCGGCGTGGAGCCCGGCACCTGGATCGACCCGTTCGCCGAGCTGGGGTTGCATCTGGAACGGAGCACCGAGGGTTGGCTGGCGCACGGGCGGCGTCGACTCAGCGCCGACTACTGGGACGAGCTGGTCGAACAGTGGGAAAACCAGTAATCCGGCGTTCGGCAGCAACTTGAACGCTCCCGTTCCGTTGGGGACTGGGGGATTCCATGAAATTGCGACAATTTGCGTTTATCGCCACGCTGTTGACGGCTGCCTCGATCGCGGGCAGCGGCGTACCGCCAACCGGATCGATTCCGAACGGCCGGCCCGCCGGCAACGTGGAGATCATCGACCTGAACGGCCTGCGCAACATCGAGTTCGGTGTTACCGAGGACGAGCTGACCCGACGCGGCATCCTGCGTACCAGCCTGGACGCCTGCGGGCCGATGCTCGCCGGCCACGACATGGTCAGCCCGGTCTTCGTGGAGGACAAACTCGTGCTGCTCTGGGTCGGCGACCCGATGCGGACACCGGAGGGCATAACGGCGGGCTCGCCCGTCGACGAGGTCTGGGACCGCTACCCGAAGGTCAGCCGGCTGCGGGCTCCACAGGGGACGCGTCGCCTCGACGGGTTGCTCGCCCGCAGTGGCGACCGCGCGTACCTGTTCCTGCACGACGGACGCACGGTCCGAAAAACCATCGCCGGGTACGCGGACTGGGCCCGCCGCCTCTTCGACGAGGGCGTCGGCCCCTGCTGAACCGCCGTTCAGCGGATGCCCGACAAGCCGATTGTCGGCTATCGAGCTTCGTGAAATTATCCCTGCGCTCGCGCAGATCGCGCGACTCTAGCGGGGGAGCCAAGCGTGCGTACAACCATGTTCGATCCGGTGTGGAGACACATCGCGAGGTGGGCGGCCGTGGCCGCCCTCAGCGCCGCCGGGGCGGGCCTGCTGGCCGGTCCAGCCACCGCCGCCCCGACCGGCGAGCCGTCAGCGCGACCGGCAGTGACGACCGAGCAGCCGCGCCCGGCCACCAAGCCGGCGCAAGCGCCGGTCATCCCGGCGACCCCCGCGGCCACCGAGACCCCGGCGAAGGTCGGCACGTCCGCCACCTGTGGCGGGCAGCTTCCGCTGGGCAAGGTCCTGAAGTGCGCGTCGATCTCGGGCACCACGAAACAGACGTGGACGATCACCTCGACTGTCGATCAGGACACCCTCTACATCGGGCTTCTGGAGGTCTCCGGCGACGGTGTCGGGGCCGAGGTCAAGGGTCCTGATGGCACCCACGCCTGCTACGTAAGCTCGTACCTGACCGACTGCGTGCTCGGCGCCGCGGGCACCTACACGGTGACTGTGGGCCTCGACTACGGCACCGGCAAGGGCACCTACTCGCTGTCGGCAGAGTCGATGCGGACCCCGTCCACCTGCGCCAACCTGCCCGAGAGCTTCTTCTCCTTCGTCTCGACCGGACGCAGCGGCACGCTGCCCGCCGGCCTGGCCGCCCGCTGCTTCACGTTCAAGCAGCCCGCCGGCTCGGTCCTGCACCTGGCCGACCCGGGCGGTGCCGAGGACATCCAGGGCGCCATCCTGAATGCGCAGTTCCAGCCGGTCTGCATGGTGCGCTACGTCACGGAGTGCACGCTCGAAGGGTCCGGGCCGTACCGGCTCTTCCTGCGGGAGGCCTACGGCAGCAAGGCCGCCTACACGCTCAAGATGCCGCGGCTCTCGCGGGCCGTCGGCTGCCCCGCCCTGCCCCTGACCGCGTTCGGTGACCCCGGCGCCGCGGTCGGGACCGGCACCGTGCCCCCGTACGAGGGCATCGGCTGTCAAGCGCTGCGAGTCACCACCCCCGGCCCGCTGCTCGTCCGCATGGAGCAGAACGCGAACCAGTACCTCAACTGGCAGGTGTACGACGAGGCCGGACGAGTGGTGTGCACGGAGTGGGACTCCTCGCGGTCCTGCGCCGCACCGACGGCCGGCAACTACACGTTCGTGGCGCAGAACTGGAACTGGGAACCGGTCACCTATCGGATGGCGGTGGCCCGACTCGACCAGTCCGAGGGCTGTGCCGCCCCCAGCGGGCTCGGGTGGGACCAGCCGACCCTGACGGTGCACCAGACCTCGGCGGTGCAGACCAACTGCCAGCCGTTCCACGGCGAGGCCGGTGAGCGCGTCATGGTGTACCGGACCCCGGACCGGTACAACGACATCTCCTCCTGGCTCGTCGACGAGCAGGGCGGCGTGGTGTGCGCCGATACGACGGAGGGGGAGGACGGCTGCGTCCTTCCGTCGACCGGAACCTTCCGGGTCGTCTCCTACCTCTCCCGTTGGAATTCGGAGGACACCGACCTGACCTACCGGATGCAGGTCCGCAGCCTCTCGGACGCGACCGGCTGCCCGACGGTCACCCCTGGGGCGTACAACGCCGCCCCGGCCGGCCCGCTCGGCGCCGTCCGGTGCCGCGTCCTGGACCTCCCCGCCGCGGGCACCTACCGGATCAAGGCGGCCGGGGAAGACAACTACCGGCAGTACGCGAGCGTCTACGACAGCACCGGACACCGGCTGTGCGTGGACGAGTGGTGCCCGATCCCCGCCGCCGGCAGGTACACGCTGGTGCTCGGTGGCGGCACCGCGGACTCGGTGATCGGTGAGGACCTTCGGTACCACCTCGCGGTGTTGCCGTGGCTGCCGTCCGACTGCCGGCCGGCGTCCGACACCGGCTGGCAGGACGCACCGGTACGAGGGCAGCTCGCCAACCCCGCGCAGTTCGACTGCCTCCAGCTGAGCAGCCCTTCCGGCGCCCTCATCACCGAACTGCTCCCGGGTGACGCCACCGGAGCCGGCTCGCCCGACGTGACGGTGATCGACTCCACCGGGGCGTTCATGTGTGACTCCTCCTGGGCGCTGCGCCAGTACCACTGCGAGCTGACCGGCCAGGCACCGTACTTCGCCGTACTCAACTCGCGCGACGGCGCCTCGGACGGGCCGTACTCGCTCGCGTTCGCACGTACCGACGGCCCGCCCGCCTGCCCGACGTTGCCCGCGGGTGCGACGGGTGCCACGGTGACGACGGGTGCCGACCGGTTCGGGGTCTGTTTCTCGATCCCGGCCGACGCTCGCGCCGCCACGGAGTCGTTCACGTGGAAGCGGACCGACGGAACCGGTGACGCTCGCCTGTCGGTGTTCGACTCGGAGGGGCGTCGCTACTGCGGCCCGACCGGTTACGCAGTCGAGCGGACCATTTCCTGCTCGGTACCTGACGGACCAGTCACGGTGATCCTGGAGGCGGACGGCGTCGACGCCGCGTACCAGCTGACCCACCGCGACGCCAGCAACCCCGACGCGTGACGGGCGGCGAGCCGGCTCTTCACTCGGAGAGCCGGCTCGCCGAACACACCAGCGTCAGCGGCCGGGCAACCGATGCGGACACCCGAGGACATAACGGCGGGCTCGCCCGTCGACGAGGTCTGGGACCGCTACCCGGAGGTCAGCCGGCTGCGGGCTCCACAGGGGACGCGTCGCCTCGACGGGTTGCTCGCCCGCAGTGGCGACCGCGCGCCTACCTGTTCCTGCACGACGGGCGCACGGTCCGAAAAACCATCGCCGGGTACGCGGACTGGGCCCGCCACCTCTTCGACGAGGGTGCGGGCCCGTGCTGACCGGCGCGGACTGATCAGGACGACGTACGGCTGGCGCAGTCGAGGTCTCTGGCCGGCAACTGTCCGTGGGCGAGGTAGGCGACGACTGCATCGTCCACGCAGACGTTGCCGTAGTTGCCGAAGACACCGTGAATCCGAGCGTCGTGCAGGGTGATCAGCCGGGAACCGGTGAGCGCCTGGTGCATGGCCTGACCATGCCGGTAGATCGTGCGGGTGTCTCCCGTGGACTGCACGATCAGTGCCGGCACGGAGTTCTGCACGACTGTCGGTCGCTCCCGGGGTTGCTGAGGCCAGAACGCACACGGACTGATCGCCCTGGTCAACTCCCCGAAACGGGGTTCAGCGGTCTGATGCTGCCGGATATCGCGCCAGTAGTGCCCGGCAGCACGGGGTACCGGCACGTCCCCGCAGAGGATCGCGGCCTGCACGCTGCCGGTTGCCGACTCGGCACCGGTCAACAGAAACGACAGGGTGTCCGCCAGAGACGCGGTCGGAGTCGCGGAGCCCGACACCACGGCCTGCCAGAGCACCCGAACCGTCTGCGCGAGGTCGGCCTGCGTTTCGTCCCGATCGTCGCTGAGCCGATTGAGCAGCAGGTACGGCACCGTCTGCCGGTCCACCTGATAGCCACCCACACGTAGCGGGCGGCGGCTCGCGGCGGCGAGGATCCCGTCCACCACGGCCAGCACCTGCTGACCGGTGCGGCCCAGGCCGTACCGCTCGTGGTGGCGGGCCGTCCAGTCCGCCCAGTCGCGCAGTGCCACCTCGTTGGCGGGCCCGGCCTCGCGCAGCACCCTCGCGCCGTAGTTGGCGGGGTCGACAGCGCTGTCCAGAACGACCCGATCGGCACGCTCCGGGAACATCTGGGTGTAGACCGCGCCCAGATAGGTGCCGTAGGAGTAGCCCAGGTAGGAGAGCTTCTGCTCGCCGAGCGCGGCCCGGAGCAGATCCATGTCGCGGGCCGTGTTCCGGGTGGTGATGTGCGGCAGCAGGTCGGCGTGCCGGCGGGCACATCGGGAGGCCAGGTCCCGTTCGAACGCTGTCAGCCGGTCGAACGTGGCGCGGTCCGGCCCGGCGGAGCGAGTCCAGGTGCCCGTTGGCCAGCGGCAGTCGAGCGGGGTGCTGCGACCGACGAACCGAGGGTCCAGCCCGATGAGGTCGAACCTCGCCCCGACCTCACCCAGCCACTGTCGGATCGGCAGAACGTCCGACCTCCCCGGCGCACCGGGACCGCCGGTGTTCAGCAGCAGGACGCCGAGCCGGTGCGTGGTGTCGGTCGCCGGCAGCCGGGACAGTGCCAGATTGATGGTGCGGCCGTCCGGGCGGGCGTAATCCAGCGGAACGGCCAGCTCGGTGCAGGAAGCGCCGGCCTGATCCAGCTCGGCGCCAGCCGCGTCGGACGAGCCCCGCTGACAGGTGTGCCAGTCGAGCCGCTGCCGTTGGGGATCGGCCAGGTCGTCGTCGGCGGCGGCCGGCGCCACCCCGGCGGCAGTGGCGGTGATCGCCAGCACAGTCAGCGTGGCCGCCACTCTCATCGCGGTCGCGGTCCATCTGCTCCAGGTCATCGTCATCTCCTCGGTCGGGAAATCAGCCCCGCGGCGGATCACCGGGCCTCACACAGGGCGGTGTGCAAAGTCGTGGACAGCGCCTGCCAGCTCTCGTACGACGCCGGCTCGTCGTTCACCACCAACTGCGCCCGGCGACCGCCGGCGGTGACCCCGCCCAGGGTGCGAAAGCCCGGCGTCGTGCCACCGTGGCCCCAGTACAGGGCTCCGCCGCAGTCGACCAACGGCGTCGAGATGATCCCGAGCCCGTATCGGGCGTCGGGCCACAGCCGGTCCGGATCGGTCGGCACGGTGTGGGTCATCTCGGCGAGGCGGACCGGGTCCAGCAGTCGACCCCCGAGCAGCGCGGCGAAGAACCGGTTCTGGTCGGCGAGGGTCGAGACCAGTGCGCCACCAGCTCCGCCGTACGACATGCTGAATTCGGTGACGTCGCGCCGCCGCTCGGCGCCGACCAACGCGTAGCCGCGCGGATGGTCACCCCGGATCCGCACCGAGTCGCCCGGCCAGTAGGTATCGCGCAGGCCCAACGGGCCGATGATCCGCCGGGTGATCTCCATGCTGATGTCGTGGCCGGTGACCTGCTCGACGATCAGGCCGGCGAGGACGTAGTTGGTGGTCGAGTAGTGCCAACTGGCCGTCGGCGGCGGCTGGGCCAGCGCCATCGCGATCAGCTCCGCTGGCGCGAAGTGCCGATACCGCCAACGATCCACCCGGTCCCAGTCGAGCGCATCGACGTGGTCGGGCAGGCCGCTGGTGTGCCGCAGCAGATCACGGACGGTGATCCGTCGGCCGTCGTACCCGTTGCCACGGATCCGACCTGGCAGGTACCTCTCGATCGCAGCGTCCAGGACGAGCTGGCCCTCCGCGACGAGTTGCAGCACCACTGTCGCGGTGAAGGCCTTCGTCGAACTGCCGATCCGAATCCGTTCGTCGACCCGCATCGGCCGGCCCGTTCGCAGGTCAGCCCGGCCGCTGGCAGCAGACCACCGGCCGCACTCGGGTCCGCTCACCTCGATGGCCGCGCCGACCAACCGGTGGGCGCCGGTCAGGTCGTGCAGCGCGGCGGTCGTCGCCGGTCGGTCGGAGCACGCCGGCCCTGGTTGACGGGCCGCGGCTGGTGCTCCCGCGCCGGCAATGGTGAGCAGGACGACTCCGGCGAGCACGCCGAATGTGTGCCGTCGTCGTGTCGGTCTTCTCATGTCGTCGACGCTAGGGACGGCCAGGCGGGGCCACGAGGGAGCAGAGACCCGGATCAATGGTGTAGCTGGCTACACTGCCCCGGCCGCCCCTGTGACCGGACAATGTGAGGATGCGGCGTGCTTGGTTCGCGACGACGTACCTGGTGACCGGCGGGGCCACTGCGGTGGCGTCGGCGGTAGCGATCGGCGCGCTCGCCGGGGCACTCGGCTTGAGCCTCGTCCTGGTCGGCATCGCGCTGCTACCGCCAACCGTGCGTGTCATCAGGTCGCTCGCTCGCCTGGAGCGGCGCCGCGCAGACCGGTTGCTGGGCCCGGCGATTCCGGTCGAGTCCCAGGTGCTGTGCGCCAGTCAAGCCGCGTGGCTGCGCGCCGCCGCAGGCGATCCGGCCACCTACCGAAGTGCGCTCTGGCTGACCGTGCACGCCATCGCCGGTGTGCCGCTAGCCGCCGGTGTGCTGCTGCTCTGGCTACTCGCGCTGGGTGGGTTGATCGTGCCGCTGATGTGGTGGGCCGTGCCGGTCGAGGCGCCGCTGACCTTTGTCGTGCCGATCCGGAGCTGGGCCCAGGCATTGCTGGTGCCGCCCCTGCTGGGGCTCGCCGCGCTGGCACTTCTCCGGTGGGCCGTCCCGGCCTGCGCCGTGGCGTACGCCCAGGCGGCGCGAGTGTCGTTCGCGCCGTCCTCGCGGAGCCGCTTGGAGCGGCGGGTCACTGAGCTCACCGCCACCCGGGCCGGCGCGCTCGACGCCCACGCGGCGGAGCTGCGGCGAATCGAGCGCGACCTGCACGACGGCACCCAGGCCCGGTTGGTGGCGATCGCCATCCAGCTCGGCGTCGCGCAACGTCAACGGGCAGCCGATCCGGCGTTGACGGACCAGCTGATCGAGCGGGCACGGACCAGCGTCGAGGCAGCGCTGACCGAGCTGCGCGCCGTGGTGCGGGGCATCTACCCACCGATTCTGGCTGACCGAGGGCTGCCGGGCGCGGTGCACGCGCTCGCCGCCGACTGTCCGGTGCCGCTGACGGTCCGGGTCACCCCGCTGCGACGACTACCGGCAGCGTTGGAAAGCGCCGCCTACTTCGTCGTGGCGGAAGCGCTGGCCAACATCACTCGGCACAGCAGGGCGACCGGGGGTGACCTGCGGGTGGAGCACCAGGCGGGTCAGCTGGTGGTGAACGTGACCGACGACGGGGTCGGCGGCGCACAGTCGTCGACCGGCACCGGCCTGACCGGCATCCGGCGCCGGGTCGCGGCACTGGACGGCACTGTCGAACTGAGCAGCCCGATCGGCGGGCCGACAGTGCTACGGGTGGTGTTGCCGTGCGCGTCCTGATCGCCGAAGACAACGTCCTGCTCCAGGAAGGGCTCAATCTGCTGCTCAGCACCGCCGGCTTCGAGGTGACGGCAGCGGTGGACACACCGGACGACATCATCGCGGCGATCGATCGGCAGCGGCCCGATGTCGTCATCATGGACATCCGACTGCCGCCGACCTTCCGCGACGAGGGGTTGCGCACTGCGTTGGCCGCGCGCCGGCTACACCCCGGGCTGCCGGTGCTGCTGCTGTCCCAGTACGTCGAGCGCGCCTACGCGACCGAGCTGCTCGTCGACGGGCAGGGCGGCGTCGGCTACCTGCTCAAGGACCGAGTGTCCCGGGTCGAGGAGTTCCTAGACGCGTTACGTCGGGTCGCCGCCGGAGGCACCGTGCTGGACCCGCAGGTCGTGGCCCAACTCGTCACCGCCCGGCGCAACCCGCTCACCGATCTCACCGCACGGGAACGCGAGGTGCTCGCGCTGATGGCCGGAGGCAGCACCAACACGGGCATCGCCGCCCAACTCGTCATCACCGAGCGCGCGGTGAGCAAGCACATCGGGAACATCTTCACCAAGCTCGACCTGCCACCCGACGGCGACGTGCATCGCCGGGTCGCCGCCGTGCTCACCTTCCTCAAGGATCCGGGCCGGTGAGCGGGCCGGGTCCCCCGGGGGCCGGCCCACTCGTCGCGCCCGTGACGGCATCAGCGACGGAGTGACCGCCAGAAGTCGTACGAGTGGGCCGCCGCGAAGTCCGACCCGCCCGATCCGCCGCCACCGGCGAACCCTCGCACGTACGGAGCGTCAGGGCGGAGTCGAGGCCAGCCCGCCCGACCCGTCCGGGCGAAGTCGGTCCAGGTCCGCACCATCGCGTCGGAAAGCCGCCGCTGAGTCGGCGTCAACGCCTCGGCGTAGTCGACAGTGAACAGGTACGGCAGCTCGGCGCAGTGGTACGCGCCGGTGGCGAACGTCGGTTCCGGACCGTCGGTGAAGAACGGCGCGTCCTCGTCGGCGAACTCGTACGCGAAGGTCGGCACCCGCCGCGCGAATGCCAACGCGGCGGAGTAGACCGGCTCGGCGTAGTCGTGATCGGTCAGTACGGCGCCCAACGTCACGCTGGCGGGATGTGCGGGGTCACGCGGATAGCGGGCCAGCACCTCCCCCGCGTGGTCACCGAACATGGCGCGCACCTGGTCGCGGTACTGGTCGTCGGTGAGCGGGCACGACTCCGGCTCCTGGTCCCGCTTCGGCGGCTCCGGGCAGTTGAGCCCCACCCGCTCCATCCCCCACACCACGAGCCGGGACTCGTCCCGGTTCATCCCGGTCAACACCGGCACCGGATGCAGCCTTCCGGTGGTCAGCGCGTACGCCGGGTCCACCGGTAGCGTGCGGCCGTCGACGACCGGGCCCAGGTCGACCCCCGCGCCGGGATAGCCGACCGTCTCGATCAGCTGGGCGGGAGAACGTCCGCGCAGGCAGGCGGCGACCACAGCCGGGTCGGTGCAGCCGATCCTCCGCGCGAACTCCTGGGCCGCCCCGACCGCCTCGGCCCGGGTCTGGACCGGGTTGGCGCACGAGTTGCTCTGCATGACCGCCCGGTGGAACAGGCCAGCGGTGGCGGGCGCGGCGAGTTGCGCGCAGACGCTGGTCGCCCCGGCGGACTGGCCGAACACTGTGACGTTGCCCGGGTCGCCTCCGAAGGCCGCCGCGTTGCGCCGCACCCAGCGCAGCGCGGCCTGCTGGTCCTGCAACCCGAAGTTGCCGGTGATTCCGTCCCGACCGGCCAGCGCCGGATGCGCCAGGAAGCCGAGTGCGCCGAGCCGGTAGTTCACCGTGACGACGACAACGTCACCACCGGCGGCCAGCCGCTGCCCGCCGTATCCGTCGCCGCTGCCGAACCGGAAGTCCCCGCCGTGCAACCAGACCATCACCGGTCGAGGCGTTCGCGCGGCCGAGCGCGGGGTGGTGACATTCAGGTAGAGGCAGTCCTCGGACTCGGAGGGTGTGTCCATCGGCAGCCCTTGCAGTTGGGCGCAGGCGGCACCGGGCCGGCTCGCGTCGCGTACTCCGGTCCACGTCGGACCAGGCTGCGGCGGGGCCCAGCGCAGCGCGCCCACCGGCGGGTTCGCGTACGGAATGCCCTGGAACGAGCGGTGCTCGGCAGCGACGGTCCCGCGCACCGCGCCCTGGTCGGTCCGGACGACGGCCGCGCTCCGGCGGTCGTCGTCGGCCGCGGCCGGACCGACGGCCATCGCCGGGCCGACGAGAGCGACAGCGCCCACCGTGACGGCCCATCGGGGGTACGAAAGTCTTCTCATGCTCTCCCCATCTCGTCGACGCCGGTACGGCGTACGCACCGGGCTGCGCCGAGCATGTCGAGCTGGCAACCATCCGGCCAGGGAGCTCTAGTGCGCCGTGGCAGGAAAGACGGGGGCACCTGCTGGTGCTCTAGTGCGCTACGGTCACCGCGAGGCCGGCGGGAGGCGATCGTGACGGAGATCGACGAATCCACTCCTCCTTATCTGCGCATCGTCGGGGAGTTGCGACGGCGCATCGTGGCAGGCGAGTTGGGCCCCGGCGACCGGGTGCCGTCCACCCGGCAGATCGTCCGGGAGTGGAACGTCGCCATGGCGACCGCCAGCCGGGCGCTCACCGCGCTTCGCCAGGAGAACCTGGTCCGGGCGGTGCCGGGTGTGGGCATGGTGGTGACCGGCGCAGCGCCGACCACGCCGGGTCGGGGTGCCCCGTCCGCCGGTCGGCGGCTGCCCGTCCAGGGGTTGAACCGCGACCAGGTGGTGCGGACCGCCATGACGATCGCCGACGCCGAGGGGTTACCGGCACTGAGCATGCGGCGCATCGCGACGGAGTTGGATGTCCCCACCATGTCGCTGTACCGGCAGGTTCGGGGCAAGGAGCAGCTTCTCGTCCTGATGGCGGACGCGGCGTTCGCCGCGCATCGGCTGCCGGGCACGTTCCCGCCCGGTTGGCGAGCCCAACTGGAGTTGCTCAGCCGACTTCAGTGGTCGATCTACCGGCGGCATCCCTGGCTGGCCCAGGTCGTCTCGCTGACCCGCCCGCTGATGGCACCGCACGCCGTCGCGCACACCGAGTGGGCACTGCGCGCCCTCGCCCGGCAGGGCCTGGACCAGCACACCCAGCTCCACCTGGTGGCCGCACTGGCCAGCCATGTTCGAGGCACCGCCATCAACCTGGAGCGAGGAATCGAAGCGGAGCAGGAGACCGGCCTGACCGACGACGAGTGGATGGAGGCCCAGGCCGACGTGTTCGGTGGATTGCTCGCGGCGGGCGAGTTTCCGCATCTGGCCCGACTGAGCCGGACGGCGATCGACCTCAACGCCGAGAGTCTCTTCGAATTCGGTCTGCAACGACTGCTCGACGGGATGGCGGCGCTGCTCGAACGGTGAACGCTCAGACCGGGTCGGCGGCCTGCTCGGGCGGGCGCACCCCGGACGCGGCGACGAAACCGGCGAGCGCGATCTTTGCGGCCTGTCGCAGGTCTTCCCTGCTGACTCCGGCGGCGGCATGCACCGCCTGCCCCTCGGTGACGATCATGACGAAGCGGGCGAGCGCTACCGGATCGGCGTGCGCGGGTAGGTCGCCTTCGGCGACGGCACGGGCGAGCCGGTCGGCGTGGGCACCTTCACCGCCCAGGCGGCTGGTGGCGAGGAACCCGGCGATGGGCGCGTTCTCGGTGGAGCAGCTGGTGCCGCCCTGGATCGACAGGCAACCGGCCGGTCGGTCGGTCCGGGTCGGGGCGACCACGTTCTCGCGCAGCAGGGTGGCGACCACCTCGTACGCGGTCGGTTGGGCGAAGGCGTCCCGCGCGTACCCCATGTCCTTTTCGGCGTTACGGGCCACGGCCTTGCGGAACAACTCCTCCTTGCTGCCGAAGGCGGCGTAGAGGCTGGGCTTGTTGATCCCCATCGCCTTGCTGAGGTCGCTCACCCATCCTACCGGCAGCGAAAACCGATCGGTACAGAAATCTGCTGACCCGGCCGGCGGTTGCTACGGTCGGATACGTACCGCTCGGTACAAAACTTGCTTGAGGCCCGGCCGGCCGCACGCCACCACACCCCGACAAAGGAGATCCATCGTGGGACAGCTCGACGGCAAGACCGCCCTCGTCACCGGGGGCACCACGGGCATCGGCCTGGCCGCCGCCCGCCGCTTCGCCGCCGAAGGCGCGTACGTCTTCGTCACCGGACGCCGCAAGGGCCCGGTGGACGAGGCCGTCGCCAGCATCGGCGCGAACGTCACCAGAGCAGCTTCATGACCGGCGGCGAGTTGTTCGTCGACGGTGGCGAGCAGCAGCTCTGACGCGAAAACGCCCGGTCGATCCTCGCGGATCGACCGGGCGTTTCTGCATCTCAGAGCGGTGGCGGAGGGATTTGAACCCTCGGAGGGCGTTAACCCTCACACGCTTTCGAGGCGTGCTCCTTAGGCCGCTCGGACACGCCACCGCCGACGAGGGTACAGGACCGCCGGTTCCGACGCCGAACCGGTATCGCCCGGGCCGGCCTGGCAGGATCTTTGCCATGAGTACGCACATCGGCGCGAAGCCGGGCGAGATCGCCGAGCGGGTCCTGATGCCGGGTGACCCCCTGCGGGCCAAGTGGATCGCGGAGACCTACCTCGAGGGCGCCACCTGCTACTCGACGGTCCGGGGCATGCTGGGCTTCACCGGCCGCTGGAACGGCGTCGAGGTTTCCGTCCAGGGCTCCGGCATGGGCATGCCGTCGGCCTCCATCTACGCCCACGAATTGATCAACGAGTACGGCGTGAAGACGCTGATCCGGGTCGGCTCCTGTGGTGCCCTCAGCACCGACCTGCAACTGCGGGACGTGGTGGCCGCGATCGGGTCGTCCACCGACTCGAACATGAACCGGATGCGCTTCGACGGGCTGATCGACTACGCCCCGGTGGCCGACTTCGGGCTGCTTCGTACGTCGGTCGAGGTGGCCGAGCGGCGCGGCATCACCATGCACGTGGGGCCGATCCTGGCGGCGGACGCCTTCTACACCGACCGCCCGGACCTGTACGACACCCTCGCCGACTACGGCGTGCTGGCTGTGGAGATGGAGTCGGCGGCGCTCTACACGATCGCCGCCCGGTTCAAGGCCCGCGCGCTGACCGTGTTGACCGTCAGCGACCACATCAAGACCGGCGAGAAGACCACCTCGGAGGAGCGCGAGCAGACCTTCAGCCAGATGGTCGAGATCGCCCTCGACACGATCATCGCCTGACCTGTTCGGGCGGCAATACCGCGAAGAGCGTGATGACTGTGTGGCATCAATATGCCTCGGAGTCATCACGCTCTTTCGCATCAGGCCGCCAGGCTGCAGAGAGCAGGCCGCCAGGCCGCAGAGAGTCAGACGGTTGGCAGCGCCTCTCAGCGGAAGAACGCGCGCAGGACGGTGGCGGTCTCCGCCTCCAGCACCCCGCCATAGACCTCGGGGCGGTGGTTGAGCCGACGGTCCCGCAGCACGTCCCAGAGCGATCCGGCGGCGCCGGTCTTGGGCTCCCACGCGCCGAACACGACTGTGGAGACCCGGGCCAGCACCAGCGCCCCGGCGCACATGGTGCACGGTTCGAGAGTGACCACCAGAGTGCAGCCGTCCAGCCGCCACCGGCCGGTGCGCTCGGCGCCCCGGCGCAGGGCCAGCACCTCGGCGTGGGCGGTGGGGTCACCGGTCAGCTCGCGCTCGTTGCGTCCGGTGGCCAACTCGGTGCCGTCCGGCCCGTAGAGCACCGCCCCCACCGGCACGTCGTCGACGTCGGTGCTGACCGTGTCGTCGACGGGTGGACCGGCGACGGCGATCTCCAGGGCGCGGCGCATCCACAGCTCGTGCCGCTGTCGTCGGCCGACCTCGCCCAGGTCGGCCAGACCCTCGTGAGCGCCGGGCCCGGCGCGGCCCACCGCGCCGGGGGTCGGCTGGCCCGGTCGGATCGACTCCAGCGACGGATCGGTGGCGTCGGCCGGCTCAGACCTCACGCAACTCCTCGACCTCGTCGGCGCAGCCGAGCACCTGGCAGATCTCGGCGGTGACGTCCGCCGGCATCATCCCCTCGTGGGTGCAGAGGGTCAGCAGCTTCTGCGCGGAGATGCCCAGGTTGGCCAGCAGGTCGGCCTCACCGACCGGGTCGGCCTCCGGGTCGACGACGGGCTGCTCGCTCTCCTCGTCACCGGTGCTCACCGGATGTGGCTCGTCGTCACCGTCGAGCCCGGTGACCGAGGTCTTCAGGTCACCGACCAGCAGTGCCCCGAGCTGCGACTCCTCGGCGTACGCGGAGTCCGAACCGAACACGCGCAGGTCCTCGCCCTCGTCGAGGCGCAGGATCACCAGGTACGCGTCATCGGCCTCGACGAAGAGCAGCGACACGTCGGCCTCCAGGTCGACGTCACGCAGCCGGTCGGCAACCTCGTCGATGTCGGTGGCGCCACGCAGGCTGACCTCGGCGGCGGTCCAGCCACTGTCGTCGCGCACCACGGCCGCAGCGAAGTACGACACGGTCCCCCCAATAGCCCTCGACACAGCGTCGACTCGTTACGCGTGCACGTTAGCCGGTCGGGTCGGCAGGCGACCCGTCAACGCCCCGAAGGGCGGGTCATTCCTGACAAAGTCGGATCAGCCGACGACTCGACGGCGGGTGGCGATGAGCTGGCGCAGACGCTCGGTGCGCTGCCGCTGCGGCCGGCTGCGCTGGCGGACCGCCCGGGCGCCCGCCAACTCGGCCAGCAACTGCAGGCGACGGCGATTGCGATCGGGATCCTGCCGGGGAGTGGTCCAGGCCATAGTTGCGAGCGTGCCGAGTCTCGGCGGCCACGTCAAGACGGCGTTCGCTACGCAGCCAACCGGGCACACGGCGCAGTCACCGAGCGGGGTTTCGGAGCCCGTCCGTGCCGGTCACCACAGCGGCCAGTCACCACTGGTGGCCCAGCGGACCGCCACCACGGCGGCGGCGATGCTCCAACCACCCGCCGTGACGATGGCGACCCCGGTGGCCACCCCTCGGTCGCCAAAGCGGACCAGCACCAGGGCGGTGACCCAGGCCAGCAGGCCGGCGAACACCGTCCACCACGCGTAGCTGGTCACATCGGTGCCGAGCAGGCCGAACAGCAGCAGCCAGCCGGCCGCCGCGCCGCCACCGGAGGCGACACCACCGCCGGTGACCGGGTGCGGCTCGCGGTAAATGGGCCGCGTCGGTGGCCCGGAGGGGAAGAGACCCGAGGGGGTACGCGGCACCGGACGGACGGCACCGACATCCGGGCCAGGGTCGGGTCGGGCAATGGTCACCGTCGCTGCCCTCCCTCACGCGTGCCGCTCGTGCCCACGGTACCGGCTCTGCCAGGATGACCGGATGTCCTCGCCGACGATCAGCCGCCGCGCTCGTCCGGCGTACCCGATCCTGCTGCTGCTCGCCCCGGTGCTGGCCGCCGGCTGTGCGACCACCCGGCCGGGGGTGCCCGACGGCGGCGCGCCGACGCCACCTTCGGTCTGGGCGACCGCCGACCAACCGGCGTCGCAGCCGCCCACGCCGGAGGCGACCGACCCGAGCCCCCCGGCGCCGTCGTCGGCCGGGCCGTCGGCGACGGCAACCCGCACCGGGCTGAAGCACGTCTTTCCGGTACGCGCCGACGACGTCGACTATCACCCGACGCATGGGGCGTACCCGGCGGCTGACCTCTTCGCCGACTGCGGCGAGCCGTTCGTGGCGGTGACCGACGGGACGGTGCTGGAGGTGAGCCGCGTGGACCGGTACCGCAAGCGCGGGCCGCAGGGCCCGGACAACGGCGGCCTGTCGGTCGCCCTGCTCGGCGACGACGGGGTGCGCTACTACGGCTCGCACCTGAGTGTCGTGACCAGCGGAGTCGACGCCGGGGTGCGGGTCCGCGCCGGGCAGCAGCTCGGCAAGGTGGGCCGCACCGGCAACGCGAACAACGTGTGTCATGTGCACTTCGGCATCTCGCCGGCGTGCGCGGGCAAGGACGGCTGGTGGATCCGGCGCGGGGTGATCTGGCCGGCGCGTTACCTGGACTCCTGGCGGCGCGGCGGCAACCGGGAGCCGGCCGCCGAGGTCACCGCGTGGCAACGCAAGCACGGCTGCCCGAAGGCGCCCTGACATGGCTCGCGCGAGAGATCCCATCGCCGACCTGCGCCGGATCGCGTTCCTGCTGGAACGGGCGAACGAGGCCACCTACCGGGTACGCGCGTTCCGGTCGGCGGCGAAGGCGCTGGCCGGCCTGCCTACGGCCGAGCTGACCGAACGGGCCGGCAACGGCACGCTCACCGAACTGGCCGGTGTCGGTGACGTCACGGCCCGCTGCGTGGCGGAGTCCCTCGCCGGTGAGGAGCCGGTCTACCTCCGCCGGCTGGTGGCGACCGAGGGCAGCGACCTGGACGCCGAGGCCACGGCGCTCCGCGCCGCCCTGCGCGGCGACTGTCACACCCACTCGGACTGGTCCGACGGCGGCTCGCCCATCGAGGAGATGGCGCTGGCCGCTGTGGAGTTGGGCCACGAGTACCTGGTGCTGACCGACCATTCGCCCCGGCTGACGGTTGCTCGGGGGCTGACCGCGGAGCGGCTGCGCCGGCAGCTCGACCACGTGGCGCAGGTCAACGCGGCGCTGCCCGAGGGTTTCCGGATCCTCACCGGGATCGAGGTGGACATCCTCGCCGACGGCTCCCTGGACCAGGACGACGACCTGCTGGCGCGGCTCGACGTGGTGGTCGGCTCGGTGCACAGCGGCCTGAAGGACGAGCGGTCGAAGATGACCCGGCGCATGCTGAAGGCGGTCGCCAACCCGCACCTGGACATCCTCGGTCACGTCACCGGCCGGATGGTGTCGTCCCGCCCGGCCGGGGTGACCGGTCCGGGCGATCGGGGGCACCGCGCGCGTACCCGGGCGGAGAGCGACTTCGACGCGGACGCCGTCTTCGCCGCCTGCGCCGAGCACGACACCGCCGTCGAGATCAACTCTCGGCCGGAGCGGCAGGACCCGCCGAAGCGCCTGATCCGCCGCGCCCTGGAGGCTGGCTGCCGGTTCGCCATCAACACCGACGCGCACGCGCCCGGCCAACTCGACTGGCAGCGATTCGGCTGCGAACGCGCCGCCCTCTGCGGCGTCCCCGCCGACCGCGTGATCAACACCTGGTCGGCAGAACAACTGGTGGCCTGGACGCACAACCGCGCCTGACCAGCCCCCGGTGCGTGGGTCTGTCAGCTGCGGGCGGGTTCGGCGGCGGGTGCGGCGGGAGCACCGACGCCGACGACCGGGCTGCTCCGGCGGCGACTGAACATCCCCTGCGAGACCGCGACCCCGAGCAGCACGATCAACGCGCCGACCGGTTGGTGCCAGTTGAGTCGTTCGTCGAGCGCCAGAGCACCGATCAGCACCGCGAAGATTGGAATCAGGTACGTGACGGTGGACGCGGTGCTCGCGCCGGCGACCCGGATGTTGCGCATGTTGATCACGAACGCGAGCCCGGTGCCGAGCGCGCCGAGGGTCAGCACACTTGCCACCACCCCCGCCGACAGCTCGGTGGGCAGCGGCGGCAGGCCGGCGACGAAGGGCGTGACGATGGCCAGCTGCGCGGCGGCGAGCAGCAGTTGCGCGGTGGAGAGCGACAGGCCCGAGTACGAGCTGCCGGCAACGAACCGCTTCTGGTACGGGATGGCCACGCCGTAGCAGGCCGCCGCACCGAAGCACATGAGCTGCCCGGTGAAGTGCGCCCCGCCGATGCCCTCCCAGACCCCGAGCACCACCAGCACCCCGACGAAGCCCAGCCCGAGCCCGACCGCACGGCGCAGAGTGAGCCGCTCGGTGCGGAAGACCAGCACCGCCAGCGGCAGCACGATCAACGGCGTGGTGGCGTTCCAGATGCCAGCCAGCATCGACTCGACCCGCTGCTCGCCGTAGCCGAAGAGGGTGAACGGCACTGCCACGCCGAAGGCGGCGACGACGGTCAGGTGCGCCCAGACCCGGGGCTCGCGAGGCAGCCGGTCGCGCAGCACGGCGAGGACCACCAGCAGGGTCAACGCGCCGGCGACGACCCGGTAGAGGGTGAGTTGGACCGGGTGCAGCTCGGCCACCCCGACCTTGATGAAGAGAAAGCTGGAACCCCAGATCGCGGCGAGGGCGACAAAGCCGGGCAGCCAGGCACGGACCGGCGCTTTGTCAGGAGTGGTATCGGTGGTCACCCCTGACACTCTGCCGCAACCGTCCGACAAAGTCGCGCGCCTTTTCGGCCGTCCCGCCGTGCCTGAACCCGCAGCTCCAACACGACAAACGTCGGCGACACAGGGGTGGCGTGGTCACGTAGGGTCGCAGCGTGGGACGAATTGATGAAATCGCCAACCGTTACGTGGCCGAGTGGGCGCCGTTGAGCCCCACCGGCGCCACCTTCGTCGGCATCGCCGGCCATGACGACCAGCTCGACGACCTCTCCCCCGACGGCTACGGTGCGCGCGCGGACCTCACCCGCCGGACCCTCGCCGAGCTGGAGGTGATCGAGCCGGCGACCGAATCGGAACGGACCGCCAAGGAAGCCATGCAGGAACGGCTCGGCCTGGACCTCGCCCGGTACGACGCCGGCGAGGTGACCAGCGAGGTCAGCGTGATCGCCAGCGGGCTGCACGAGATCCGCATGGTGTTCGACCTGATGCCCACCGCGACCAGCGACGACCAGGCCAACATCGCCGCCCGGCTCAACGGCTTCGGCGCCGCACTGGAGGGCTACAAGACCACCCTGCGTGAGGCGCTCGCCAACGGTGAGGTCAGCTCGAAGGTGCAGCTCGTCGAGGTGGCCAAGCAGTGCGACATCTGGGTCGATCCGACCGGTGACAACTTCTTCCACGGGCTGGTCGAGCGGCTCGGGGCGGAGGGCACGCTCGGCTCGGAGCTGCGTCGGGGTGCGGCGACGGCGACCGCGGCGACCGCGGAGTTCGGCCAGTTCCTGCGTACCGAGCTGGCCCCGCACGGGCGGGACAAGCAGGCCGCTGGCCGGGAGCGCTACGAGCTCGCCTCGCAGTACTTCCTCGGCGCCAAGGTCGACCTGGACGAGACGTACGCCTGGGGCTTCGCGGAGCTGGCCCGCCTGGAGGCGGAGATGCGCGTCGTGGCGGGGCGCATCGCCGGCTCCGGTGCCAGCGTCGACGAGGCCGTGGCCGCCCTGGACGCCGACCCGGCCCGGACCATCCAGGGCAAGGAGGCATTCCGGGACTGGATGCAGGCCCTGGCCGACAAGGCGATCACCGAGCTGCACGGCACCCACTTCGACATCCCGGAGCAGGTCCGCCGCATCGAGTGCTGCCTCGCACCGACCAGTGACGGTGCCATTTACTACACCGGCCCGAGTGAGGACTTCTCCCGCCCGGGTCGGATGTGGTGGGCGGTGCCGCAGGGCATCAGCGACTTCTCCACCTGGCGAGAGGTGACCACGGTCTACCACGAGGGCGTGCCGGGTCACCATCTCCAGGTGGGGCAGACCGCCGTCCGGGCCGACCTGCTCAACCGCTGGCAGCGGCTGCTCTGCTGGGTCTCCGGGCACGGTGAGGGCTGGGCGCTCTACTCGGAGCGGCTGATGGACGAGCTTGGCTACCTGGAGGACCCGGGCGACAAGTTGGGCATGCTCGACGGCCAGGCGATGCGCGCGGCACGGGTGATCGTGGACATCGGCATGCACCTGGAGCTGGAGATCCCGAAGGACAATCCTTTCGGTTTCCACCCGGGCGAGCGGTGGACGCCCGAGCTGGGCTGGGAGTTCATGCGGGCGCACTGCCGGGTTCCGGACGAGAACCTGCGTTTCGAGCTGAACCGCTACCTGGGTTGGCCGGGGCAGGCACCGTCGTACAAGGTGGGTGAGCGGATCTGGCTCCAGGCCCGCGAGGACGCCAAGGCCCGCAAGGGCGCCGATTTCGACCTGCGGGAGTTCCACCGGCAGGCGTTGGACCTGGGCGCGCTGGGTCTCGACCCGCTGCGTCGGGCGCTGGCCCGGCTCTGAGTCGCTGATGGCTCCGGGCGCTGGCGGCTCGTCGTACCGCCAGCACCCGGAGCCATCGGTACGGGTGTCGTTCAGCCGAGGGCCAGCGCCAACGACGGCCGGGCGGTCAGCGTGTCACTGGTGACGTACGCCAGATCCATCACCGGGTCGGTGAACGTGATCGAGATCGGCAGGGTGACCGGGATCCCGTCCGGCAACGGCAGGTCCGGGGTCAGGGTGAGCTTGATGCCGAGCAGCTTGCCGACGAACCGGGTGGAGTAGAAGGCCACGTCACCGCGGACGGTCAGCCGGTCGGTCTTGTATCGCTGGGTGCGCCCGTCGGGGCCGTCGGCGACCAGCAGGAAGTCGTCGGTCACCGCCTCCCGCATGCTGAACTTCAGCACCTTGAGGCTGCCCTTCTCGGTCTGCAGTTCGGTGGTCCCGTCGAACCGCAGCCCGGTCATGGTGACCTTGGAGCCGGTGAGCTTGGACGGCATCTGGCCCACCATTGGCAGATTCGGGTCGGCCGCGATGCGGGGCAGCGGCTTGCCCGGCTCTGCTTTGTCTGGCTTGTCGGGTGTCGTGGCCCCGGGCTTGCCTGACCCGCCCGGGTTCGGTGACGGGCAGGCCGTGGACCCGGGACGGGCCGTCGACGTGACTGTCGGCTTCGCCGACGGGATGGCGGTCGGGGTAGCCGACGGCGTCGCGGTCTTCTCGTTGCGTCCACCGGTGAGCAGGTCCCCGATCTCGTCCAGGATGTCGGTGATGATGTTGCCGTCCCGCTCCGGGCTGGCGCTCGGTGTCGGGGTCGGCGTCCTGGTGGTGGGAGTGGTGGGGCTGGGCGACGGCGTGGCGGACCGGGACGGGGTCGGGCAGGCGGTCGCGGCGGGTCGGGTCGGTGCGGCCTGCACCGCTCTGGGCTGGGTGGCCAGGCCGGCCGCGGCGAGGCCCAGCACCAGCAGTGCGACTCCGAACACCCGAGGATCAGCAGAACGTCCCGGCCACTCGGGGGGTGCGCCCGCGTCGGTCGCGTCGCCCGCCGGGCGGTCCACCGGTTCGCCGGCCGCGTCGGCCCGCACGACTCCGATCCGCTCCGTGTCGAGCCGCTCGACTCCGCGTTGCTCGGCGTGGGGCTGATCCGCGTCCGCCTGATCGGCGCCAGGCTTATCCGTGCCAGGCTGATCCGTGCCGTGCTGATCCGCGTCGGCCTGATCCGCATCGACCTGAACCGCATCGACCTGTTCGGCGACGGACAGTTCGGTGTCGGACAGGTCGGCAGCGGCTGGCGCGGGTCGGATCGGGGTCCAGGCGAAGGCGAGCGCGCTGCCGACGATGCCGAGCAGCAGACCGACGAAGAAGCCGCCCAGGTTGAGCCCGATCAGCGAGTAGACCGATGTGACCGCCGCGACGACCGAGTAGAACAGCCGCTGCGCCGGGCTCAACCAGAGCAGCAGGGCGCAGGTCACCAGGATGACCGGGATCAGGAGCGAGAGCAGGCCGGTGGCTCCGCTGTGGAAGCTCAGGCCGTTGATCGTCATCCGGGTGGAGGCGAACATCGCCACCCCGGCCAGGGCGATGAAGAGACCACCCCAGAACGGTCGGCTCCGCTGCCAGCGGCGGAAGGTCTGCCACGCCTGGGCCGTACCGCCGGGCCGGGCGTGGGACGCGTTGGCGGTTGTCACGTACTCCTCCTGGCGGAGCGGGACGGGGACAGGGGCCGGGGCCCGCGGTGGTCGGCCAGCGCGGACCCAGTCACCTCAGAAGCACTCCTTGCCCTTGGCGTCATCGCCCACGTTGACCTTCAACCGGAGGCCGACCAGGTTGAAGGTGGCTGCCGTGGTGTAGCGGGACACCTGCTGCAGGTTCGTGATGGTGACGTGGTCGGAATTCTGGCCGAACGAACCCTTCTGCGCCGTGGCGTTCAGGTCCGTCGCGTCCCGGCCAATCTTGATGTTGGTGAACGTCGCGTTGCCGTCGAGCGAGTCCATGGCGATCAGCAGGTCCTTGGCCCGGGCAGGCTCCTTGCCCTCACCGGCGTTGATGGTGAGCACCACCGGCAGGCCGGGCAGGTCGGAGCGGATGGACTGGCAGAGGTCGTAGAGCTCCGCGCTGCTGATCTCGGCGACGGCGATCGGGTGGGTCTTGCCGTTCTCACCCTTCTCGCGGACGACGCCGCCGTACTGCTTGAAGCCGTCGCCCTCGAGGCGGGCCGCGCCGATCTTGAACGTCTGTCCGGACACGGTGACGTCGGACGCGATGGCGCCGGTCGACATGCCGAACAGGATGGCGCCGACGGCGGCGGTGGCGGGGACCGCCATGGCGGCGAACCGCCGCCACCGGGTACGACCCTGATCCTCAAACCGATCCTGCACAGGTTCCTCCTCAGGTGGCCGGTCCCGGACTGGCGGCCCCGCACCGGGCCCGTCATGTGTTACCGGCGGGTAACGATCGAGCCTGATCGTGCACCCGTTGCGGCGCGACTCACAACCCCCTGACCATCCGGCGGCAACACGAGGGCGACCCAACAGCAGGCCGACGTCACGAATCGTGGAAGTACCCGTGTGGACAGAAGCCTCGTCGTACGACAAATACGTCACAACCCTGCGCCCCAACAGCGGAGAGTGGCAGGGCATCGACGAATTACAATTAGGTAACGGATGTAAAGTGCGCAGGTCGCGGAGGGCCGTTCGGCTCGTCCTCTCGTCCGAACATCCAGGCGATCCCGGAGACAGCAGGACCCCACTGAACGGCCCGAGGTCCTAGGGTTTCGGCGTGCATCTGAACGACGTGCGACGCCACTGGACCAAGCTCGGAGCTGAAGATCCACTCTGGGCCGTACTCGTTGAGCCCGGCAAACGCGGCGGACGGTGGGACGTCGGGGAGTTCCTGGCCACCGGCCGCACCGACGTCGAGGAGACGACCGGCCAACTTCGCCAACTCGGCCTGCCCACCCGTTGGGAGCGGGTGCTCGACTTCGGCTGCGGCGTCGGCCGACTGTCGCAGGCACTCGCCCCACACGCGGACGAGGTCGTCGGTGTGGACATCGCTCCGACCATGCTGGAAACCGCCCGGCGACTGAACCGGAGCGCCGAGAACATCCGGTTCGTCCTCAACGACGCACCGGACCTGAGCCAGTTTCCCGACGGTCACTTCGACCTGGTCTACAGCGCTCTGGTGTTGCAACACCTGCCGCGCCCCGCGATCGATCACTATCTGGCCGAGTTCCTGCGCGTGTTGCGGCCGGGCGGCACCGCCGTCATCGGGTTGCCAACCGAGCGGGGGCGTACGGCCAGGGGCATCGTCTGGCATCTGGCACCGTCCCGCCTGATCAGCTGGGCACAGCGCCACCTGCTCAACTATCCGGCGCCGATGAAGATGACGGTCGTCCCGCACGCCGACATGGTGCGCCTCATGGCCGCACACGGCGGGGACATCGTCGGGCAGTGGCGCGATCTGCTGTACAGCGACGACTGGGTCTGCATGCGGTACGCCGTGCGCCGCGCAGAGCATTAGAGGCAGGTGCCGCTCCACGACTGGGGGGTGGGCCGCATCGCGGCCCACCCCCCGGTCGTGCTTCCTGTCGTACCCGTCAGCGCTGCTCCACCTCGCCGTGCGCCGGGCGCTGGGTCGGCACCGTCGGGTCCTCGGACTTCCAGTTCGTCGACGCCGGCGGGATCTCGTCGGTCAGTGGACCGCCTGCGGGCTCGGTCCTGGGCTGCTCGGCGGTTTCCGCGTCGCGTACCGGTTCCTGGTCCACCCGCGTGTGAGTCGGGTCGGTGCCGGGTGCCACAGCCGGGTCGGCGCGGTGCCGGGCGGCACCGTCGTTGGTCCGCGTCACCAGCCATACTCCGACGACGAGGGCGATCAGACCAAGGACGCCGGCGGCGATCGGGCCCCAGAAACTGATCAGGCCGATCTTGAAGCGGTTGTCCTTGGCCGTCTCGACACTGCGAGTGACCGTGTCGTCGTTGTAGTTGAAGTCCGCGTCCAGCAGCACCGTGGCGGCGCCGGTGTCGGGGCGCAACTCCTTGTTCTGCTGTTCCCGGACCTTCACGTAGGAGCCCGTCACCGGGTCGATCCAGAGCGTACGGGTGTTGCTGTAGACGATCTGACCACTGGTGGCGCCGGGGGCGAACCTGCCGAGTAGCGGCTTGAGGCTCGCCTCCGGGGTGTTCAGCACCTCGTTCTCGATCCGCTGCTCGAAGCGGTACGCCTCGATGTCCTTGATCTTTTCCGTGCCGACGAACTTCGCCGGGACGGCCCGCTTCAGGTCACGGTCGAAAACCTGGTAGGCCCGCTTCTCGGTGCCGAACGGGAACTTGTAGATCTGGCCGGAGTAACTCACGTTCCCGACCGGAGTCTGCTCCGCGCCGCTCTCGTTGAGCCACTGCTCCTTCCACGGGGCAGCCGCGCCGGAGATCCGGTCCAGGGCCAGCTCGGTGCTGTACTGGCTGACCACATCCGGGGTGTCGGCACGCCGGACCGTCTGGTAGACGTCCCAGATCACCGCGTCGCCCTTGAGTTCCTCGGGTAGCCGGTCCCTCGTGTCGTCCGGCTGAGGAATGACCTCGACGCTGGAGACGAGGTCACCTTGCAGAACCTCGATGCTCACCGACTCGCCGACACGAGTGATCTTCAGGAACTTTGCGTTCTTCGCCTCCGCGACGGACGTCGTTGGTTCAAGATCATAAGGGAGCTTGGTCACGGAGGGGGCCACATAGAACGGCAGCCCAGCCGCGAAGACCAGCAACAAAACACCGAGCCCGAAGAGCGCGGCGCCCACGCGAAGCTTCACTCATCCTCCTGTAGCCTGCCGCCCTACGACCTGTTGTCCGGGGCACCCGATCCTTAACATGGCGGGAGGTTACTCCCCGGTCACCTTCAAAGCGACCCCCTGGATGTCCAGATGTCCACAGCCGCCGCGCCAACAGTTCCGCAGACATCGGTAACCGACCGACTCCCCGCCCTCGACGCGCTGCGAGCAATTGGCGCCGTGGCTGTCGTCGGTCACCACATCGGGTTCCAGACCGCCGCCACCATGAACACCACGTGGGGCGGCTGGCTGGCCCGGCTCGACGTCGGCGTTGCCATCTTCTTCGTGCTCTCCGGATTCCTGCTGTTCCGACCGTGGGCACTGAACGCCGCGACGGGACAGGCCCGACCGCGCACCGGGCGGTACCTCTGGCGGCGGGCCCTGCGAATCCTGCCGGCCTACTGGCTGGCGGTGCTGGTCTGCCTGATCGTCCTGCCGCAGAATCAGCCGGCGTCCGCCGGTGACTGGATTCGCCACCTCACCTTCACCCAGATCTACGGGCCTGGCCAGTTGCGCTCCGGGCTCACCCAGACCTGGAGCCTCGCCACCGAGGTCGCGTTCTACCTGATCCTGCCGCTGGTAGCCGTGCTCGCTGTTGGTCGGTCATGGCGTCCCGTCCGAACCGTCGTGATCGTCTGCGGGGGTTTGTTGGTGACCGCCGGATGGCTCGCCCTCTTGGGGTTCGGCTGGCTCAGCAATGGCCTGCACACCATGTGGCTCCCCTCGTACGCCGCCTGGTTCAGCGCAGGGATGGCCCTGGCGGCTGTGCACGTCGCCCTGCGCACCGGGACAGCGCCCGCCGCCTTCCGCGTGCTGGACGACCTCGCCTCCGCACCGATTGCCTGCTGGGCAGCGGCGGTCGGGCTGATGGCGATCGCGACGACGCCGATCGCCGGCCCCCGCGACCTCGCCGGTCCGACAGCCGCCGAGTTCGCCATCAAGCTGGCCCTGTACCTCGCGATCGCGACACTGATCCTGATCCCGGTGGCCTTCGGCGGGCGGACGCGGGTCAAGGAGATCTTCGGCGCCAAGTCCGCCCGATGGCTCGGCACCGTCTCGTACGGACTGTTCCTCTGGCACCCGCTGGTCATCGAATTGATCTACCTGATCGACGACCGACCGCTCTTCACCGGCGGACTGTTCAACACCTTCGCACTCACCATGGTCTTCGGTCTGGTGTACGCCACCGTCAGCTACTACGGCGTCGAGCGGCCCCTGCAGGTGCTCGGATCGCAGCGTCGGAAGCGACCGGCCAGGCGCGGGGAGGCGTCCGGCACACCCGCCGTCGACGTGGCCGCACCGGCCGTCGCGGCGCCGACGGTCACGCCGACACCCACGGTCAACGCGTAGCGCCAGTCGATCAGCGCTGCCCCATCGGGGCATTGCCGGCCGGCACCCCAGCCCCTAGTGTGACGCGCGTCCCTAAATTACTTGAGAGTAGGGTTCGCGTGGAGCGTCGCTTCGGCATGCCCGGACACGTGCTGTTCCTCAACTGGCGAGACACCCGTAACCCCGAGGGTGGCGGTTCCGAGGTGTACGTGGAACGGATCGCCGCCGAGTTGGTGTCGCGCGGTTTCCGCGCCACCCTCTTCTGCGCCGCCCACAGCGAGGCACCCGGCGACGAGGTCAACGAGGCAGGCGTCCGGCTGGTGCGGCGCGGCGGCAGAGTCACGGTCTACCTCTGGGCGGCGCTCTGCTACCTGGCCGGCGCAGTGGGCGTGGGCCCACTGTCGAGCCGTCGGGGCGGCCGGCCCGACATCCTGGTCGACGTCTGCAACGGGTTGCCGTTCCTCTCCCCGCTGTGGACACGGCGCCCGGTGGTCAAGCTGATCCACCACGTGCATCGCGAGCAGTGGCCGGTGGTCCTTCCGCAGTGGGCCGCCCGGTTCGGCTGGTGGGTCGAGTCGTCGCTCGCCGTACGCGTCTACCGGCGGTGCCGATACGTCACCGTCTCCGAAGCCACCCGTAGAGAACTGGCCGTGCTGGGCGTACCGCCGGAGCAGGTCGCCGTGGTGCACAACGGCACCCCGGCGCTGCCCCGCACCGACGCCGAGCGGGCGCCGTTCCCGCTGCTCGTGACGCTGAATCGGCTGGTGCCACACAAGCGGGTCGAGGTGGCGTTGCGGGCGGTCGCGGCCCTCGCCGACGAGTTGCCCCAGCTTCGGCTGGTCGTCGCCGGCCAGGGCTGGTGGGAGTCGCACCTGCGCGAGCTCGCCGCGGAGCTGGACATCACCGAGCGGGTGGATTTCCGGGGCTTCGTGACGGAGGAGGAAAAAGCCGCTCTGCTCGCCTCGGCCTGGGTCGCCCTGACCCCGTCACTCAAGGAGGGCTGGGGCCTGACGATTGTCGAGGCGGGTTCCGCGGGCACACCAACGGTCGCGTTCCGGGAAGCGGGTGGAGTCGCCGAAGCTGTCGTCGACGGGCGTACCGGCCTGCTGGCCGACGACATCGACGATTACCTGGCGAAGGTGCGCACACTTCTGCACGAGGACGAAATGCGGCGAGAGATGGGGGCGCAGGCCCGGGAGCACGCGGCGAGCTTCACCTGGCAGGCCGCGGGTGGGCACTTCGCGGACCTGCTGGGCGGTGTGGAGTCGCCCCGCCCAGTGCAGCAGCGGGGCGAGCCGTCCTACCTGTCGCCGTAGACCACGGGGGCGTACGGGTCCTTCTTTCCGGCACGCTTGGCCGCTTCCGAAACACTCTTGGCCTCGTTGGCCGCCTCTTTGTCGGTGGCGGTCGCGGCGGCCGAGAGCCCGCCGAGGGCCAGGATCCCCAGCAACGCCGCCACCATGCCGGAGACGACCAGGGTCAGAGCTCTACGCATGCCAATCCTCCAATGGCGAGACGTGCGAGCGGACGTTACCACGCGGTAGGACGCCGGTGTAGTGCCGAAATGGCGGCAGCCATGACCACCAGAAGGGCAGCGCCGAGCGCCATCACGACTGCCCACGCACCAAGTCCAGGGGGGTTCGATTCCGGAGGAACAGCGGGATTTCGGTAGAGAGTGAGAAACGGCCCCTCGTGAACGGCTTCGAGGTCACGGAGGGTCGCAGGGTCGACCTCGCTGGGCAGTTGGTGCTGCACCACCACCCAGCGCACGCCGGTGGCCGAGACGGGCAGCCCTTCGGCCAACACCCGGCGCACCTCGCGGAGCCGTGGATTCTCCCCGGCCACCGCGACATCGCCGACCCGCAGTGTGTCGTCGGTCAGCACCGTCCCCGGCAGATAGCGCGGCAACGGATCCAGGACGACACGTCCCGGGTTCCACGGATAGGCCTGGTAGGCGGACAGCGGCAGCGCGAGGATCTCCCCCGGCTCGCCGGCCACCCGCTCGGCGACCACCTGCCAGTCCGCCGGATAGCTCACCGGACGAAGCCGGCCGGCACCGCCGAAGGCGAGGTCCGGCATGACGGCCACCGGCAGGAGCAGCAGGCCGACCAGAACCACCCCCGCCACCTCCCGGTCGATCCTGGCCACCAGCCGCTCGGCTCCCAACGCGGCACACACCACCAGCAGCAGGGCGTACGGGGCCAGGAACTTCTGGCCGTCTCGAAGCAGCCCCGCACCCGGCAGATGCACCACCGCCCAGCGCAACGCGGCGGCCCCGCCGGGGAGCACCCCGAGGGCAGCGAGAAGGCAGGCGATCCCGGCGAGCACCGCCAGCCGCACCGCCGTACCCGGGGGCAGCCGACGCCGCAGCAGGCCGGCACCGACACCGGCCAGGATCAGCAGGAGCAGGGTCGCCAGCGGCACCAGCGGTGCCGCGCGACTGGAGGGGGTCGCCTGTGCGCTCCAGACGCCACCCGTACCCGCGAGCGCCACCAGCGGACCGGCCCAGTTCTCCGAACGCGCCGCGAACGCCGCCACCCCCGCCGGATCGGATGACCCGCCGGCGCCGGTGACCAGGGCCGCGGTCACCCAGGGGGCGTTGAGTAACGCGACGCCGCCCACCACGAGCGCCGACCGGCGAAGGCGCGTCCGGTCCCACACCAGCAGGACCACCGTGCCCAACGCGATCAGCCCGCCGGTCGGGGTGATCGCGGCGGGAGCGGCGGCGAGCACCACCCGAGCGAGCGCGCCATCACGACCCGCTCGCAGGTCCAGCGCCGCCCGGACCAACCAGGGCAGCGCGGCGTACGCGAGCAGCAGCCCCCACTGTCCGATCAGCAGCCGCTCGGCAAGGTAGGGCGTCCACGCGTACGCCACCGCGGCGAGCAACCGGACCGCGAGCCGTTCGGTCGGCACCAGACGGCCGGCGCCGACCGCGGCCAGGAGAACCGCCCCACCGAGCGCCACCCGCTGCACCGCCCAGCCCGGCACGAGCTGGGTGACCAGGGACATCAGTGCGTCCATCGGCACCGCCCGGGGCAGAGTCTGCGCCGGGGCGACGAGATCCCAACTCAGCGGCTGCCGGGGTACGAACACCATGTCGTACAGCAGCGCGTAGCCGGGTGCCGCGAGCGGGGCCAGCACCAGCACCGTGACAGCCGCCGCAACGGCGTACAGCGGCAGCGCGTCCCGCACCCGCCGCACCGGTGGGGCCCCGACGCCGGTGGTCTGCTCAACCATTCACGATGCCGGCACCGCGCGGCCGACGGTGATCAGTTGGGTGCACACCCTGACCCCCGAGGTGCTCACAGTGACCTCGACGGCGTCCCCAGCCCCCTCCAGCAGGAAGAACACGTCGTTCAGCCCGCGCTTCAGGGTGATCACCCGGACGCTGTCCCCGAGACGGAAGATTGCTGTCGAGTCGCCCGAACTGACATAGCCGAAATGGATCGCGTACGGCCACTCCTCCAGGTACCCGTCCAACGGGATCCGGGCGGGCTGACCACCCTCCGCCAGGTGCCCGCAGTCGGGCACCGTGCCGGGCACGACCTTCCGCCCCTGAACCACGACCGGACGAATCCGGCCGAAGTCGTCGAACATGAACGGTTTCTCGGCCTCCTCCACGAAGGTGGGCCGACGCTCGGCCGGGCGGAAGAAGTGCGACTGGAGATTGTCCGGCCAGAAGTAGCCGGCGATGACGCGGTCCGGGACGGTGGTTTCCAGGAAGACGGTGCCCGGCGCAGCGGCGGCAAGCTCGATCTGCGTCGTCGCGAGGTAGTCCCGTCCGTACTTGGTGCTCCAGTTGTCCCCGAAACGGGCCGTGCTCCACAGCGTGCCCACCCCGATGGTGGCCAGGACGACGATTATCGAGACCAGGCCGACCGCGAAGGCACCCGGCTCCCGCAGAACGGTCGGCACCGGCCACGCGGACACGTCCTCCTCATCGGCGTCCTTCGTCCCCAACAGGGCCGCGCCGACACAGATCGCGGCGACCAGCACCACGTCGGCGACGTACCGGGGAATGATGCCCACGAACGAGCCGAGCGGCCCACCGAGGCGGGTCACGGCGAAGAGCGCGGCGACCAGCCCGAGGTAGCACGCGAGCAGCAGCCAGGCCCGCCGGGCCGACGGGCGCCGCCGCGCGGTGACCACGATGAGAGCCCCCAGCACCGCCCAGGACAGCCACTTGGCGATGTCGTACGGGTTCACGGCCGGAGGACCGTCACCCGCGTACGCCCAACGCCAGGGGCCACCGAGCAGACCCGGAACGACGGTTTCGCCGACCAGATCACCGAGGAATTTGAGGACCTGACCGGCGGATGTGGGTTCGTCCAACTCCCGGGCGGGACGGGTCAGATAGAACGCCAGGTACGCCCCCGAGAGCGCACCGAGCACCAGCCACGCCGGCCAGTGTCGGCGGACCGTCGTCACCAGGCTGCGCCAGGCGCCGCCCGACGTGAAGAGGAAGACGGTCAGCAGGAACAGCAGCGGCACGATCAGCAGGGACTTGGTGTCGAAGAGCAGGCCGAACACCACCCACAGGACGACCGCCACGAGGTGCCGCAGCCGGCCGGTCCGCACGTACCAGACCTGGGCCGTCGCCGCCATGACCAGGGCCAACTGCATCGGCATCACGAGCAGCCCGACCAGCCACAGCGAGGAAACCTCGAGCGTCAGCGGGCTGAACACGAACAGGCACAGCGGGATGAGCAGCCCCCAGCCCGGCCGGAGCAGATGGCGCAGCAACCGGTAGACGGCGAACCCGATCGCCGCCTGGCCGACCGCCAGCAGCAGCACCCAGGGCCAGGTGACAAAGCCCGCCACCCGCACCATCGCCCACGCCACCAGCAGGCCGCCGGGCATGAGGTGGTTGTTGAAGGTACGCAGGAGGAAGTCCGCGTCCAACCGGGTGTCGAGGACCTGGGCAGCGATGACGAACTCGTCCTGCGAGAACCAGCCACGGGTGGCAAGGCCGGCGCGCCACGCGACGGACACGACGATGAGGGCGATCGCTACCGCGCGGACGCGGTCGGCACGGAACCATCGGCCGACCGGCCCCGGCCGGTCGCCGTCGGACGCGACGCGTTCCGGACGCGTCTCGGCCTCAGCTTCTGGCATTGACATGGTCGGCAGCCTGCCACACGCTTACACGCCGTGGGGACGGCCGTTCTCCCGATAACGCCACCGCAGCCCCTGGTCGCCCGTCCGTGCCCGGTCCGGATAACGTCGCGCGACAGTCGTCGGCTGCAGGTGCGCGTCCGGCCGGTGAAGACAGGAGCCGAAATGCGTGCAGAGGTGACCAGTGGCGCCGCTCCGGCGTCCAGTCGAAGCCGGCACACGGCCCGACGGTTCCGGCACCTGGTCATCTGCATCGCGCTGACCGCCCTCGCCTTCCAGCAGGCCCCGGGTCAGGTCGTCCCCGACACCAAGGTCGACCTGAGCGTCAACCCGGCCGGCTGGCTGCTCCGCTCGCTGCACCTCTGGGACCCCACCGGCACGTTCGGTCAGCTACAGAACCAGGCGTACGGATATCTCTGGCCGATGGGCCCGTTCTTCCTGCTCGGATCGGAACTCGGCCTCGCGCCGTGGGTGGTCCAGCGGCTGTGGTGGGCGCTGATCTTCTGTGTCGCCTACCTGGGAGTGGTGCGGCTGGCGGGCAGGCTCGGCATCGGCACGCCCGCCGGACGCATGATCGCCGGTGTCGCCTTCGCGCTGTCACCCCGCATCCTCACCCAGCTCGGCTACGCCTCGGTGGAGTCCTGGCCCAGCGCCATCGCCCCCTGGGTACTCATCCCGCTGGTGGGCCTCGCCCGCGGCACCCCCCTGCGGCGCGCCGTCGCCGGGTCGGCCGTCGCCGTCGCCTGCGCCGGTGGAGTCAACGCCACAGCCGTGGCCGCGGTAGTGCCACTCGCCCTGCTCTGGCTCGCCACCCTCCAACCCGTACGCCGCCGCGTCACCGCCATCGCCGCCTGGTGTGGCGCGGTGGCGCTGGCCACGGCGTGGTGGTTGATTCCGCTGCTCGTTCTGGGGCGGTACAGCCCACCCTTCCTGGACTACATCGAGACCGCCCGGAACACGACCAGCGTCACCGACGCGGTCACGACGCTCCGCGGCGCCTCCTACTGGCTCGCCTACCTGACCTCCCCATTCGGGGCGACCCTTCCGTCCGGCGCACGACTCGCCAACGAGGCGCTGCTGATCGCCGCCACCCTGGTGGTCGCCGCCCTCGGTGTCCTCGGGCTGTCCCGACGCGGGATGCCGCACCGCCGGTTCCTCATCACCGGTCTGGTGCTGGGCGCCGCGCTCGTCGGTCTCGGGCACGTCGGTGACCTGCCGAACATCCTCGCCGGCCCTCAGCGGGAGTTCCTCGACAGCGTCGGTGCCCCCCTGCGCAACGTGCACAAGTTCGACGTCCTGCTCCGCCTGCCCCTGGCCCTGGGCATGGCGCACCTGATCGGCCTGGCCGTCCGCGCGGCACGCACCGCGCCCGAGCAGCATCGCCCACGAACGGTCGCACGCGCCTGGCTCACGGCCGGCGTGGCCATGGTCGCCGTCACGGCGGTTGCCACGCCCGCGCTTGCCGGCGGTCTCGCCACGCCAAGCGGCGTCAAGGCGGTGCCCGGCTACTGGCATGAGGCCACCGACTGGCTCGACGCGAACACCGGGCGCGGGCGGGTGCTCGTCGTACCCGGGGCGCGCTTCCCCTCGTACGACTGGGGCAACACCACCGATGAGATCGCCCAGCCGCTGCTGAACAGCCGGTGGGCGGTACGCAACGCCATCCCCTTCACCCCACCGACGACGATCCGGCTGTTGGACGCGATCGAGTCGACACTCGCCACCGGCTCCGGCTCGACCGGGCTGGCCGACCTGCTCGCCCGGTCCGGGATCAGCCACGTCCTGTTCCGCGCCGACCTTGACCACGGCCGCTCCGACACGGCCCGCCCGGCAGTGGTCCGGCAGGCACTGGAGCGCTCACCCGGGTTGACCCGCGTCACCTCCTTCGGCCCCCTGCGAGGCAAGCCCTCGTCCCCGGACGAGTTCCGCGACCAGGGGCTCGACGTGCCCGTCCGGGCGTTGGAGGTCTACCGGGTCGACCGGCAAGTCGAGCCCGTCGTCGCATACGACCGTGACGCCGTGACCACCGTGGTGGGCGGCCCCGAATCGCTCCTCGACCTCGCCGCGGCAGGGCAGCTCGGTGCGGCGCCAACGATCCTGGCGGGCGATGCGGCGGCTGCCGGCGTCGCCGGTCCGGTCGCGATGACCGACGGGCTGCGCAGGCGGGACGTGTCATTCGGCCGAGCGCGCGACAACGCCTCACAGACCCTCACCGCCGACGAAACCTTCGAGGTGACGGCACCCGCCCACGACTACCTGCCCGAGTGGGGAGCGCAGCAGTCCACCGTCGCTCGTTTCGAGGGCATCAGCGCGATCCGCGCGTCGACCGCCCGCTCGCAGGTGGACTCCCCCGGCGGCGCCCGCCCCGAGCACCAGCCGTACGCGGCGATGGACGGCAATCCCGAAACCTCCTGGCAGTCCGCGCCGTACTCGCCCAGCGACCGCCAGTGGGTCGAGGTAGGCCTCGCCAACCCGACACGGGTCACCCGGGTCGAGGTCTGGTTCGACGTGAAAGCCGACGCCCTGCCCACGAAGGTGACCGTCACCGCCGGGTACGAGAGCCGCACCGTCGAACAGTTCAGCGATCACATGGTCTTCGAACTGCCCGGCGTCCACGCCACCCGCGCGGTCCAGATCACGATCGACGACGCGTACGACCTCCGCTCGCTCGGCAACAGGTCGGTCGGCATCGCCGAGATCAAGATTCCCGGCATCCAGACCAGCCGTACCCTCGTCCTTCCCGCCGCACCGGCCACCGACCGGCCGGCGACCGTCGTCGTGTCGGCGGCGCCCACCACACCGGCCTGCTTCTCCGTCGACGGCCACCCGCGCTGCTCCACCGACGCCGTCCGCGGTTCCGAGGACGCCTCCACCATCGACCGGACCCTCACCCTGCCCGCCGCCGGCGCGTACGACGCCAAGCTGTGGGCGCGGCCGACGGCCGGCCCGGACCTGGACACCACTCTCGACAAGCTGGTGGCCGACGCACAGCCGCTGCGCCTCGCCGCGCAAGTCAGCGCCTCCTCAACGGCCGTTGCCGGCCCGACCGGTCGGGCCGGCGCGGCGCTCGACGGGGACCCGACCACCAGTTGGTCACCGGCGGTCAGCGACGAGGCACCGATCCTGCGCCTCACGTGGCTCAAGCCGCAGACCATCACCGGGCTCCGGTTCTCCGTCGACGACGGCACAGCCGCCACCCGCCTCGGCAGTGTGCGGGTGGTCGGCGACGACGGTTTCCAAAGCAGCCTGCTCGGCGACGATGGGCTCCTTCGCCTGGACCCGCCGATGCGGACCGACGAAATCACCATCCAGTTCCTCGACAAGCCGTCCGCCACGAGCACGGACCCGTACAAGCTGCGGTTGCCGGAGAAGCTGCCCGTCGCGGTCGGCGAGGTGACCGTGCTGCCCGGAGCGACCATCGTCAAACCGCGCCTCGACGCACCCCTGACGCTGGCCTGCGGGTCGGGCCCGACGCTGCAGATCGGCGCGTCCCGGGTGACCACCACGCTCCGCGGCACACTCCGCGACCTGCTGGAACTGCGCGAGATGCCGGCGACGCCGTGCGGGCGGGCCACGCCCCGACAGCTTGACCTGGGCCGCGGGGAGCATCGCCTCGTGACCACACCGAGCAAGCTCGCCTCGCCGACTCGGGTCGCCCTGGTGCCGCGGACGCCCACGCCGACCCCGGCGGCGGTCGCCGGCGCCATCGAGGTGGGCTCCTGGGAAGCCACCGAACGACGGGTACGGGTGGCCGATCACCCCGTCGACCGCGTACTCGCCGTGCGGGAGAACACCAACACCGGCTGGGAGGCGACCATCGGCGGGCGGACGCTGAAGCCGCTGGTGGTGGACGGATGGCAACAGGGCTGGATTCTTCCCGCCGGCACCTCCGGGGAGGTGGTACTCCGCTTCGCCCCGGACACGACGTACCGGGCGGGCCTTCTGCTCGGCGGCATCCTGCTGGCGGTGGTGGTCCTGCTCGCGGTGCTACCCGCCCGGCAGCCCACCGGGCGCACGTCGTCGACCGCCGTACCGCGGGGCCGTCGTCGGGTCACCCGATCCCTGCCGTTGTTGGCCGTCGGTGCCGCCGCGCTGGTGTTGTGGAGCGGTTTCATCGGCGGCCTGCTGGTCGCGGCGGGGTTCATGCTGGCGGTACCCGGCCCACGCCGCCTGCCCTGGCCAGCCGACCCACGTCAGGCCAGGACGATCAGCCGGGCCGTCGAGACGTGGCTCCCCGGCGTGCTCGTCCTGCTCGCCGGGTGGCTCTATCTCAATTCGACGCAACGCAACACCGACGCCCTGTTGCAACTCATGATCGTCGTCGCCCTGGGCGCTCTGTGGCTCTCCACCACCGCCCGACGGCGGCCCGTACGCCGGGCCAGGCCGACCGCCGTGACCTCGGCCGTTGCGGCGACTGCGCTGGTCGGGGAGGGACCGAACCCGGACCTGGCCAAGCCGGACTCGACCGAATCTGACCCGACCAAACCTGACCCGGCGGGGCCGGCCGACGGGCAGCTTCCGACCTTCTCGGAGGTCACGTGAGCCCTTGGCGACCCGTCCGTCCGACAGCGACAGAGCGGACGGCGCAGACGGCGCGGCCGGCGGAGACGGAGGATCCGGGCCGACGGAACAACGGTCTGGGCGCCGCGGGGATCAGCATCACCCTGGCCGGGGTCCTGGTCAACGGCCTGGCCTACCTGGTGCCGGTGCTGGCCGCCCGACGGCTCGACCCGGCCGACCTCAGCGCGCTCGCCGCCGCCCTCGGTCTGGTGGCCATCGTCGGTGTACCCGGGCTCGGCCTGCAACTGGCCGTCGCCGTGCACCGCGCCCGGCACGGCGCCTCCGACACTCGGCGGCTCACCGCCGTCACCGCCGCAGTGTGCGCGGTAACCCTGGTCGCGGCGACACCACTGCTGGTCACCGCCCTGGATCTGCCGGTCGAGATGCCCGCGCTGCTGGCGGTCACCACGGCGGCGATCGTGCTCTCCTCCCGGTCCCTCGGAGAGTTGCAGGGTGGCCAACGCTTCCTACGACTCGCCGTCGGGATGGCCCTGCTCGCCGCCGGCCGCTACGGCGGCGTGATCGTCGGGTTGCTGCTCGGCGCGGGACCGACCGGCGCGCTGGCGGTCGGCGCGTTGACCGCCGCCCTCACCCCTGCGGTGCTGGCCCGACTCGCCCGCGAGCCCCGACGGTCATCCACCGCGCCACGGCTGACCGTCGCTCAGGTCGTCGCCGGCTGCGGTGCGACCCTGGCGATGCTCGTCGTCTCCTACGCCGACCTGCTGCTGGCCCGGCAACTGCTGTCCCCGTCGGATTCCGGGGCGTACTCGGTCGGCACCGTCCTGAGCAAGGGCGCGCTCTGGGCACCGCAGGTCGCCGCCGTCCTCGCCCTACCGCGGCTGGCCCGCGGCGACCGACGCAGCCGAACGGTTGCGCTCGCGGTGACAGGCGGCTGTGGCGTGGCACTTGTCCTCGGCTCGACGCTCGCCGGGGGGCTCGCCTTCCGCCTCGCCGGTGGGCCCGACTACGACCACCTGGGCCGGTACGCGCCCCTCTTCGCGGCGGTCGGTGCGCTCTACGCGGTGACGTTCGTGCTGCTCAACGACCGCCTCGCGGCCGGCGCGCGTTGGGCGGCGGCACCGCTGTGGGTGGGCGTGGCCGGCCTGGTGGCCGTCACCGCGACCCTCCGGCCCCACACCGTCCCCGGCCTTCTCCTCGTGGCCCTGGGCACAGCCATCGTCACCACCGCGCTGATGGCGGTGACGGCCCGTCGGCCCGCTCCGGTTGCCGCGGCCCAGCCCGACTAGCCCTCCGCGAGCCAGTCCGTCAGCAGTCGGTGGTCGATCGAGTCCGCCCGACCGAGCGGACGACCTGAGGCCGCCCGGTCCCGCAGCTCCGCCCGGGTGAACCAGCGCGCCTCCAGCAACTCCTCGCCGTCCACGCGTACCTCGTCGGAGGTGGCGGTGGCCCGGAAGCCCACCATCAGGCCGGCGGGGAACGGCCACGCCTGCGACCCCTGGTAGGTCACGTCGGTGACCGTCACGCCCGCCTCCTCGCCCATCTCCCGACGGACCGCGTCTTCCAGGCTCTCGCCGATCTCGACGAAGCCGGCCAGCGTCGAGTACGCGTCCTCGGCCGCGCCCGCGTGGCGGGCCAACAGACAGCGCCCCGACCGACCGGGTGCCTCGACCAACACGATGACGGCCGGTTCGATCCGGGGGAACAGCAGACGCCCACACTCCGTGTCGGTGCAGGTCCGCAGGTGCCCGCCGCCGCCGGCGACGGCCGGCGCACCGCACGTCCCGCAGAATCGCTGCTGCCGGTGCCAGTGCAACAAACCCCTGGCGTACGCCTGGACGGCCGCGTCGCCGGGTTCGAGCCGCCCGACCAGTGCCCGCACGTCGACGGACCGCACCGCACCGGCCATCTCGACGGCGGACCGCTCGGGGAGCGGGGAAAGATCCGCGGCGAAGACGGCGGCCTCCCCATCGAGCCCCAGGAAGACGGTCTCGACGGCGGCGGACCGGACCAGCGCCGCGCGCTCCGCGCTGAGCCGAACCGGCCCGTGCCCGTCGACGAGACAACGGTCCCGCCACATCGGCAGCAGCACGCTGGTCGCCTCGGTGAGCAGCGCACCCAACCGCGTCGGATCGGTGCGCAACGGTCCCGCCCGGTCCAGCGATCCGCCCCCGTACGCCAACACCCGTTCCGCAGTGTCCACCCGGTCACCGTGCCACGTCCGTGGTCTTCCACCGGCACCGCCCCCGGACCGGTGCGACACGCCGAACGACACGCGGTAGCAGCGCCTGACGGGCGCAGCCGACAAGGACGGCCGGGCATTCGTTACCGTAGGTGCCTCCGGGAGGGCGGACCTCCCGCGGCACCCTGGCGATCGAGGTTGCAGTGACGCTGTACGGCGAAAACAGTCCACCCGCCGACGACCGGCCCACCGTGCAGGTCACCGCGGTCACCTGGCCGGACGACGGCGCTGAGCCGATCACCGCAGCCGCTCCCGGCGAGCCGGACGGCGGCCCGCGCCGGCCGCGTCGGGTGCGCATGCTGCTCGCCGCCGGCATCACCGGTGGCGTCATCGCCGCCGTGGCGGGTGCCGGCGCCTGGGCGTACGCCGGTGATGTTCCCCGTGGCACCAGCGTCCTCGGCACCGAACTGGGCGGCCGGAGCCGCGCGGATGCCGACCGGGAGTTGCGGGCGGAGCTGGACCGGCGGGCGGCAGCCCTCGCCACGCCGCTGAAGGTCACCGTCGACGGGCGCACCGCCGAGATCAACCCCGCCGACGTGGGGCTGACCGTCGACGTGCCGGCGACCGTCGCGGCAGCCGCCGAGGCCGACGCCCACCCGGTCAGCCGGTTGGTCGGCTCCCGCACCGTCGAGCCGGTGGTGACCGTCGACGTGGGCCGGTTGGACGACGCGCTCCGTAAGGTGCTCGGCAACCAGGCCCAGGGCATGACGATGCCGGCGATCACCTATCAGGGCACCACGCCGAAGGTCGTACAGCCCAAGCCCGGGCTGGCTCTGAACCCGGAGCGTTCCGCCGACGTGGTCCGCGCCGGCTGGTTGGCCGGCGCCCCGGTCACCGTGCCCCTGGTGGAGACCCACCCGGCGACCACTCCGGAGGAGTTGGACCGGATGGTCAGCGAGCTGGCGAAGCCGGCGGTCGCCGCGCCGGTCACCCTGCGTACCAACAAGGGCCAGGTGACGATCCCGCCCGCCGCCATCGCGAAGAGCCTCCGGTTCGGCGCCGACAAGACCGGCAAGCTCACCCCCTCGGTGGACGTCAAGCGGCTGCGGGCGGCGCTCGGCGACAAGCTGGCCGCAATCGAGGTGCCGCCGAAGAACGCCACGATGACGATTGCCGGTGGCCGGCCCACCGCCAAGGAGGGGAAAGCCGGGCAGCAGCTGGACACGGCAGCCCTCAGTCGCGACCTGCTAGCCGTGCTGCCGAAGGCGGAGGGCCGCGAGGTGACCGGCGAGTTGACGCCGACGCCGCCGGAGCTGACCGGGGAGAAGCTCGCCGGCCTGGGCATCAAGGAACGGGTGTCGACCTTCACCACCCGGTTCACCGGCGGCATGGCCTCGTCGCGCAGCCAGAACATCGCGACCATCGCGAGGAAGGTGGACGGCACCGTCGTGCTACCTGGGAAGACGTTCTCGCTCAACGGGCACACCGGCGAGCGCGGCTACGCCCAGGGCTACCGGGACGCTCCTGTCATCCTCGACGGCAAGCTCGTGCCGGGCGTCGGCGGCGGCACATCGCAGTTCACCACCACGCTGTTCAACGCGACCTACTACGCCGGCTTGGAGGACGTCGAGCACAAGCCACACTCGTACTGGTTCGACAGGTACCCGGCGGTCATCGAGTCGACCATCTTCTGGCCGGATCTGGACTTCAAGTTCCGCAACAACACCGAGTACGGCGTACTCATCGACACGTCGTACACGTCCAGCACGATCACCGTGTCGATCTGGAGCACGAAGATCTACGACAGCGTGAAGACCGAGTACGGGCCGCGCCGCAACATCACCACGCCGAAGCAGATCCATCTGGCTCCTGGCCCCTCGTGCATCGAGACCAACGGCATCAACGGCTTCACCCAGGACGCCTTCCGGGTCATCAAGAAGGGCGGCGTGGTGGTCAAGCGGGAGAAGTTCACCTGGCGCTACGACGCGGAGCCCCGCTACGTCTGCGGGCCGAAGCCCTCCTGAGGCCCCCGCTCCGGGTCGGTCCTGCTCTGAGGTCAGTCCTGCACTGAGGTCAGCCCTGCACTGAGGTCAGCCCTGCACTGAGGTCAGCCCTGCACTGAGGTCAGCCCTGCACTGAGGTCAGCCCTGCACTGAGGTCAGCCCTGCACTGAGGTCAGCCCTGCACTGAGGTCAGCCCTGCACTGAGGTCAGCCCTGCACTGAGGTCAGCCCTGCACTGAGGTCAGCCCTGCTCTGGGGTCAGCCCAGCGCGTTGCCGCCGCGCCCATTGCGTTTGCCGCCCTGCGGTGGCATCGGCACCGTCCGAGTCTCCTGCACCCGGACCTCGGCCCGGAACCGGTGCGCCGCGGGGTGCCACATCTCCTCGAACGGACCCATGACCTCGCCACCGATGCCCCGACGACGGACCCGGGACGCGAGCCACCAGAGGATGCCGAGGACCGCCGCCACGCAGCCCGCGAACACCACAAAGATCAGGACCTCATCCACAGGCCGAGCCTAGCCCGGGGCACCAGGCCGAGGCCTGGACCGCGCCCCCAGACTGCAGACCCCCTAACCTGCAGAACCCTTGACCACCGACCCACCGACCGCAAGATCGCGCAACATCCTGGTTGTAGTGGTGTCCGCACGTCGTGAGGCCACTACATCCAGGATCGAGCGTGACCTTGCGGGCATCGGGCAGCTCGGTGCCCTGTTTCCGGCCTGACAGGCGTGGCCTTGCGGGCTTCGGGCACCTCGGTGCCCTGTTGGCGGCCTGACAGGCGTGACCTTGGCGGCGTCGCGGCAGCTCTGCTCCCTGTTCCCGACCTCACCAGGTCATCGGGGAGCCCTCGGTATCCGGAATCACCGGGCCGATCCACCAGGCAGGGAAACGCAGGAAAAAGGGGAAACGCAGGAACGGGGAGACGCAGAAAAGGCCACCCCGTCAGGGGTGGCCTTTTCTGGAAGATTGTCCGGCGGCGTCCTACTCTCCCACACCCTCACGAGTGCAGTACCATCGGCGCTGGAGGGCTTAGCTTCCGGGTTCGGAATGTAACCGGGCGTTTCCCCTCCGCCATGACCGCCGTA
>NZ_QGSY01000220.1 GCF_003857035.1 Micromonospora arida | reverse complement strand
CCTCTTCACCCACCCCACGGCCCACCCCGACCACCACGCCGACGACTCCGCCCGCGCCGGGCGGCAGTTGGACGACGGGTCGGGCGTACCAGGTCGGCGACCAGGTCACCTACGGCGGAGCGACGTACCGCTGCCGGCAGGCGCACACCGCGATCCCGGGCTGGGAGCCGCCGAACGTACCGGCGCTCTGGCTCCAGGTCTGACCGCACGGGTGCGGCCCCATGGTCGCACCCGTGTCGCCGCTCTCGCGTGAACGGAGCAACCGGCATGCCCCGCCGTACCCCGCTGGCGTCCCTCGTTGCGGCTCTGCTGCTCACCGGAGCCTGCGCCGGACCGCCCACGTCGAGCCCGTCGACCCTGCCGCAGCCGGCCCCCGCGTCCCCGGCCGGGTCGGCGGCGGCCGGGTCGGCGGGTGCCGGGTCCGCGATCGAGGCGGACGCGATGAGCGGGATCGACGTGGTGTTCCTGAGCACCATGGTCGGGCACAGCGAACGCACACTGCAGATCGTCCGGCTGGCCCGGGACCGGGTGCGCGACGACGCGCTGCGCACCCTGGCCGCCGCCGTCGAGGCGACCGAGGCCGACGAACTGGCCGCCATGCGCGGCTGGTTGCCCACGACCGGGCCGGGTGCCAGCGCGACCGCACACCACCACGACGGGCACGGCGACGACGCCGCGCTCGACCGGCTGCGGACCGCGCCGGACGCGGACGTCGACCGAGTGCTGCGCGACGTGCTCGCCGACCACCAGCGATCGGCCGCCGACCTGGCCCGATCCCACGTCGGCGTCGGCCGCAACGAGCGGGTCCGCGACCTGGCCCGGCGGATCGAGCAGTCCCGGACCGCCGAGGTCGAGCTGCTCAGGGGTACGGGTACGCCCTGAGCGCGGTCACGCGGTCACGCCCTGGGTGCCCGGGTCAGCGGGGTTCCAGCTTGATGGAGACCGAGTTGACGCAGTGCCGGGTGTCCTTCGGGGTGAAGCCCTCGCCGTGGAAGACGTGCCCGAGGTGACTGTCGCAGCGGGCGCAGCGGATCTCCGTACGTGCCATGCCGAGGGTGCGGTCCTCGATCTCCTTGACCCGGCCCGGGATGGCGTCGTCGAAGCTCGGCCAGCCGCAGTGCGAGTCGAACTTCGTATCGCTGGAGAACAGCTCCAGCCCGCAGGCGCGACAGTGGTAGACCCCCTGGGTCTTCGTGTCCACGTACTCGCCCGTCCACGGGCGTTCGGTGCCGGCCTCCCGCAGGACGTGGAACTCCTCGGGGGTCAGTCGGACCCGCCACTCTTCGTCGGTACGGGGCAGCTCGTTGTCGTCAAGACTCACCCCTCAACGGTACGTCGAACGTCGGGGGCGTGGCATAAGGTCGCGGGATGGGTGGCACCAAGGCTGCGGCCGCCGAGGTCGAGGTGGCCGGGCACACCGTTCGGCTGAGCAGTCCGGACCGGGTGATCTTCCCCCAGCGGGGGTTCACCAAGGCGGACGTCTTCCACTACTACCTCGCGGTCGGCGACGGGATCATGCGCGCCCTGCGGGACCGACCGACCACCCTGCAACGCTTCCCCGAGGGCGTCGAAGGCGAGGCGTTCTTCCAGAAGCGGGTGCCCACCCGTGGGGTGCCGCCCTGGGTGACGACCGCGCAGATCACCTTCCCGAGCGGGCGGAACGCGGCGGAGCTCTGCCCGGCCGATCTGGCGCACGTGGCCTGGGCGGCGCAGATGGGCACGATCGTCTTCCACCCGTGGCCCGTGCGGGCCGCCGACGTCGACCGCCCCGACGAGCTGCGCATCGACCTGGACCCGCAGCCCGGCACCGACTTCGCCGACGCGGCGCGGGCCGCCGGCGAGGTCCGCGCGCTCCTCGACGAGCTGGGCGCGACCGGTTGGCCGAAGACCTCCGGCGGCCGGGGCGTGCACGTCTACCTGCGCATCCAACCCCGCTGGACGTTCACCGAGGTGCGCCGGGCCACCATCGCGCTGGCCCGGGAGGTGGAGCGCCGCAACCCCGACCTGGTCACCACCGCCTGGTGGAAGGAGGAGCGCGGCACCCGGGTCTTCGTCGACTTCAACCAGATGGCGCGCGACCGCACGATCGCCTGCGCGTACTCGCTGCGGGCCAACGCGCGGGCCACCGTCTCGACCCCGGTCAGTTGGGACGAGCTACCCGACGTCGACCCGGACGACTTCGACCTGCGCACCGTGCCGGCCCGGCTCGCCGAGCGAGGTGATCCGCACGCCGGCATCGACGACGCACCGTGGGACATCACCCCGCTGCTGGAGTGGGCCGAGCGCGACGCCGCCGCCGGCCAGGGCGACCTGCCGTACCCGCCGGACCACCCGAAGATGCCCGGCGAGCCCAAGCGGGTCCAGCCGAGCCGCGCCAAGCGCACCCCCGACGGCCCGTGACCGCCCCGCTGCGTCGATGGCGGGTGCGGCCTGGCTCGATCCCGACCAGCTCCCGCGCCGCAACCACCACCGACGGACGTAGGCGGAACGGCATCGACCAGGCGGGAAGGCTGCTGGGGTGTGGGGCGGGCCCTCGGCGGTCTGCCGCTCGGTGACGATCTGCCGTCGACCACTGTGGATCTTGTCGTACTAGTCTGTGCCGCATGGCCTTACGACCGGACGAGTTCTACGACCGCGCGGTCGCCGCCGCGGACGACGAGCGCCGCCTTCCCCTGGCGCGGATGACCGGGTGGGAGATCAGTCCGTTCGAGCCGGACGGACTTCGAGTGTCGCCGCTACGGCCTCCGGTGCTGCCGGAGCCGGCACGGCACGGCGAGGACCCGGCGGACTGCGATACCTGCCGCAACCGGGACGAAGGGATCTGGTTCAACGAGCGTTGGCGGTTGATCCGAATCCCGGGCGTGGGCGTCCCGCTGGCGCTCATGCTGTTGCCGCTCGATCACCACGACATGGAGGATCTCCCTGACGAGCTGGCTGCCGAGCTTGGGCTGTTGAGCACCCGGATCGTTCGTCACATCCAGGCGCTGCCGCACGTCTCGCGGGCGCACGTCCACCGCTTCGGGGATGGCGGCGCTCACCTGCACGTCTGGTTCTTCGCTCGGCCCGAGGGGCAGGCTCAGTTGTTCGGGTCGTGGCTGATCGCCTGGGACGACCTGCTGCCGGAGTACCCATCGGACGTGGCGGACGCCGACGCCGCGGCCGTCGTGGACGCGTTGATCGAGTCCCACGGAGGTCACCGGCTGTCAGACCCGGCGGATAGCTTGCCCGCATGACGAGCGCCGAGCTGGCTGAGCTGATCGTCGCGGACGCCGACGCGTTACGCGCCTGGTTGTCGGCCAACCACGCCACGTCGCCCGGCGTCTGGCTCGCGCTGACCAGAAAGGGTGGCACGGTCACGACGCTGACCTGGCAGCAGGCGGTCGACGAGGCCCTGTGCGTCGGCTGGATCGACGGTCAGGCCCGTAAGCGGGATGAGGAGTCGTCCTGGATCCGGTTCACCCCACGTCGGCCCCGTAGTGTCTGGTCCCAACGCAACGTCGCCAACGTTGCCCGGTTGGAGGAGCAGGGGCGGATTCTGCCGGCGGGCCGCGCCGCGGTGGACGCCGCGAAGTCGGACGGGCGGTGGGCGGCCGCCTACGCCCCGCCGTCGGAGGCGGAGGTGCCGGCCGACCTGCTCGCCGCCATCGCCGCCGAGCCCGCCGCCCAGGCCATGCTGGACGTGCTCACCAAGGCCAACCGGTTCGCCCTCATCCACCGCCTCAACGCGGTCAAACGGGCGGAGACCCGCGAGCGCAAGATCGGTGAATTCGTCGCCATGCTGGCCCGTCACGAGACGTTCTACCCCCAGAAGGCGAAGCCGGCACCCGAGCCGACGCTTCCACGACCAGGCAGCCGCGACCGAGACAACCGATTGACTTTCGATAGGTAACGAGCGAAACTCGTCAAGCTGCCGAACTCACCCTGAGGTCAACGGACCGTCGTGCTCGCTGCCGGCCCAGGCATCCGAGTTCGTGCCCGCTCGATGTCTGGGGCGTGCGCGACTGCCCATTCGCCGACGGCGATGACCAGTGGCAGGAGTGAGCGGCTCAGGTCGGTGAGCGCATATTCGACACGCTGCGGTGTCTGATGACGGCTGATCAGCCCGTCGCTCTCCAGGGTGCGCAGGGTGCGGGTGAGGATGCGTCGGCTCAGACCGTGAATGGTGCGGTCGAGTTCGTTGAAGCCACGGGGGCGTTCGCGGAGCACCGCGAGAACGAGAACACTCCACTTCTCGCCTACGCGACGCAGCACGTCGGTTGCGGGACACGCCGCGCGGTGGGCGAGGGTCACGGGTAGCTGCAGTGCCGGTGACATCGATGTGCCTTCTTTCGAGTGGGCCGACAAAAGCCAACGATGAAGTATGCGCACAGTGGTGATTGCGGGCGGGACACGTGGCATCGGCGGTGCCCTTGCCGACGAACTGCGGCGGGCCGGAGATCGGGTGGTCGCGATCGGCAGTGCCGACGCCGACCTCACCTCGGTCCGGGAGACCTCCGCACTGGCAGACCGGTTACCGGACAAGATCGACGTGTTGGTACTGGCGGCAGGGCGCTTCGACCAGCGGCGGATCGTCACCAGTGAGGGCTTCGAACAGACCTTCGCGATCTACGTCCTCGGGCGCTATCTGCTCGCCGAACGGCTCCGCCCGGCATTGGAACGTGCTCAGACACCGGTCATCCTCAACCTCAGCGGCACCGGCGGAATCCGGGCCGGCCGAATCCACTGGAACGATCTGCAGTTGGCCAGCGGGTACACCATGTTCAAGGCGACGATGCAGGGCGCGCGCGCCAACGACCTCCTCGGCGCCGGCTTCGCCGCGCACAACCCGCACAGCCCCATCCGATACGTGCTGTACAACCCGCTGTTTGTCGACAGCGGTATGCACCGTCAACTCCGCCAACCGATGCGCGCCCTCGTAGGGGCGTCCGCCGCGCTCCTCGGATCCTCCACCGCTAGCGCGGCCACTCTCCTGGCTGCCTTGCTGGCCGAGCCGCCGGCCGCTCGGCTGACTGCGCTGCGGCGCGGCGCGCCGGTCCCCCTCACGCGACCGGAGTTCGACCAGTCGGCGGCTGCCCGGCTCTATACGATCCTTGCCGAGCTGACCGCTGCCGCGTGAGCCGTCCTGTGGCGCCCCGGCGGCGCGCCGGTTCGGGAGGGCGGCTGCCGGTGCGGCGCAGTGGAGGCGCGACAGACCGATTGACTTTCGATAGGTAACGAGCGAAACTCGATGCATGGTTACGGAGCATCGAGCGGTTGCCGCTCTCAGAGTCTTCCTCGTGGTGCTGTTCGGGGTCCTGGTCGTGTTCCAGACCCTCTCGCTGCCCGGGCAGTTCGCGTACATGGCCCAGGAGTCCCCGGAGGACGCCTACCTCCGCTGGCCGGCCACGATCGTTGCGGTGTTCTGGGTGCTGTGCGTCCAGGTCGTCATCGTCGCGACCTGGAAGCTGCTCAGCCTGGTCAAGAGCGACCGCATCTTCACCGAGGCATCTCTCAAGTGGGTGGACGCGATCGTCTGGGCCATCGTCGCCGCGTGGGTGGTGCTGGTGGCGGTCTTCCTCTGGGTCGGGTTCAACGCGGACGACCCGGGGCTGCCGCTGCTGCTGTTCCTGCTGACGGTGGGCGTCAGCGTGCTGGGGCTCCTCATGGTGGTGATGCGGGCGCTGTTGCGGCAGGCCACCACCCTGCGGACCGACATGGAAGCGGTGATCTGATGCCCATCGTCGTCCGCATCGACGTCGAGTTGGCCAAGCGCAAGATGAGCGTCGGCGAGTTCGCCGAGCGCGTCGGGCTCACCCCCGCCAACGTGGCGGTGCTCAAGAACGGCCGCGCCAAGGCGGTCCGCTTCAGCACCCTCGAAGCGATGTGCCGAGTCCTCGACTGCCAACCCGGAGACCTGTTGGAGTGGGTCGAGGAGGAAACGCCATGAGGTACGTCCTGATCGTCGGCGTCGTCCTCTCGGTAGCGCTCGGCACCACCGTCGTGGTGCTCGGCGGGGCCGACGACTCCCCGGGACTGCAGCTCATCGGCGTCATGCTGGTGCTCTGCGCGGTGGTTTTCGGCATCCGCAACCTTCGAGGCCGCAACTAGCCGTCCCGCCCCGACCGACTCTCGGTAATAACGATCATGTAACGGGCGCGAACCTTTCCCGGTAGGTGGCCTGTCTTGATGGTCGTCGGCCCGCCAGGGCCAGGGGAGGCGTCGGATGAAGCTGGTGTGGAGGCGGGCCCGCGAGGCGCGAGGGTTGCTGGTCGCGGCGGTGATCGCTGCCCTCGTCGCCGTCGCGTTGGTCACTGGGCTGTCCGACTACAACCGTCGGGCGGTGGACGCCGGGCAGCGGGCACTGGTCGCCGCCTCGCCCGCCGAGGAGCGCGGCCTTCTGGTCAGCGGCTCGGGTGGGCGGGACGCGGCCGAGTTCGCAACCCGGGACAAGGCGGTCCGAGCCGAGTTCGCCACCGGGCTCGGCGGCGTCCCGGTCAGTGTCACCGCCGCCCGTTACGGCACCGGCCGGGAGCTGACCGGCGACCTCGGGCAGATCCCGCGTACGGCCGACGACCCGGTCTTCGCGAACCTGGCCACGCTCCCCGACCTCGCCAGCCACGCGGAGCTGACCAGCGGAGCCTGGCCCAGCCCCGGAGCGAACCCCGTCCAGGTGAGCCTGCCCGAGCGGGTCGCCGGCGCCCTCGGCCTGGCCGTCGGCGAGCGCGTCCCGGTACGCGACCGGGCCACCGAACGACGCGGGGAGTTGGTGCTCGCCGGCACCTGGCGGCCCCGCGACCCGTCGGACGCGTACTGGCTGCTGGCCCCCGGCGTGGGGGCGGGCAGTGCCAGTTCCGGCACCTCCTACGGGCCGTTCACACTCGACCCGGCCGACTTCGTGGCCACCTTCCCGGGCTCGGTGTCGGCGTCCTGGCTGGCCCAACCGGACCTCGGTGCCGTCGACACCGCCGACCTGCCCGCCGTTCGGAAAGCCCTCACCGAGGCGGTCTCGGCCGTGCCCGAGGCCGCCCAACTGGGCAGCTCCGGGCAGACGGTGACCAAGATGCCGCAATTGCTGGACCGGATCGGTCGGGCCGACCTGGTGGGTCGCTCGTCGCTGGCCACCCCGCTGCTGCTCATTCTGGTGCTCGCCGGGTATGCGCTGGTGCTGGTCGCCGCACTGCTGCACGAGGACCGCCGCCCACAGACCGCACTGCTGCGCGCCCGCGGCGCCGCCCGTCGGCAGTTGGCCGGCCTGGCCGCCCGTGAGGCGACCCTGGTGGTCGCCCCGGCCGCCGTGCTCGGTCCGCTGATCGCCGGTGAGGCGTTGCGGTACATCCGACCCGGCGGGTCGGGTGACCTTTACACCGCCGGCGGCAACACCACCCTGGTCTGGGCGGCGGCAGCGGCCACCGCGGCCGGCTGCCTCGTCGCCATGGTCCTTCCGGCGCTGCGTGGCGCCGGGACGTACGTCGCCGACATGGCGGCCCGATCCCGGCCGAACCGGGCCGCGAGCGTCCAACGCGCCAGCGTCGACCTGGTGCTCGTTGCGCTCGCCGTGCTCGCCTGGGTGCAGCTGCGCCGGTACGCGTCCCCGCTGGCCGGTTCGGGTGGCCAGCTCGGGCTCGACCCGCTGCTGATCGCCGCCCCGACGCTCGGTGTGCTGGCCGGTGCCGTGCTGGCGTTGCGGGTGCTCCCGCCGCTCACCCGGTTCGCGGAGCGGTTCGTCGACCGACGCCCCTGGACCGCCACCATGTTCGGCATGTGGCAGGCCGGCCGTCGTCCCCACGCCGGCCCGGTGCTGCTGCTCGCCCTCGCCGTCGGCGGCAGCACCCTGGCCTGGTCGCTGATCAGCACCGGCGAGCGGTCCCAGGTCGAACAGGCCGGCCACACGGTCGGCGCCGACCTCCGGGTGACCGAACGGACCGGGGGCGCCCCACCGACCCGGGCCGGTGAACTCGCCGCGCTGCCGAGCGTGGACCGGGTACTGCCGGCGTGGCGCGACGAGATCCGGGTCGGGCGGGAGAACCTGCCGGCGACCGTGATCGGTGTCGACCCAGCCAGCGCCCCGGGCGTCGTCCGGCTCGCCGACCGCCTCGGCGACGGATCGGCGGCGGAGCAGTACCGGAAGATGGTCGACGCGCGGGGAGAGCCCGCCGGCGTCGAACTGCCCGCCGGGGCGCGCGAGATCACCGGCACGATCCGTACCCCGGTGAGCAACGCCGCCCGGTCGGTGAAGGTCGCGGTGACGCTGCTGGTCACCACCCCTGACGGGCTTGCCCGGCGGCTGCCGGCGGCCAACGCCGACGGCGACGGCCGGGCCACCCCGTTCACCGCGCCACTGCCCGACCTGAGCGGGGCGCGGCTGCGGCTGGTCGGCTTCGAGGCCGACGGTGGGTTGGCCGCCGGCAACTCCTACGAGCTCCAGGTGGACGGGCTGACGGTGGTCAAGGCCGACGGCACGAAGCAACCGGCCGAACTGGGCGGCGACTGGGTCGTGACCGCCCCCGGGATGCAGCCAATGCCGGTACGGACCACCGGCGCCGGGTTCGCCGCAGCCCGCTCGGTCGACGTGATCCCCGGCGGGCAGTTCAGGTACCAGCCACCCACCCGGTTCACTGTCGTGCCGGGCGGAGACAACAAGCCCATACCGGTGTTGATGACCCCTGGGGTCATCAACGCGCTGAGCCTGCGCATCGGCGACACCGTCGACCTGACCCTCTCCGGGGCGACGCTGCCGGTGCACCTGGTCGGCGAGCTGGACTCCGTGCCGGCCACCACCGGCGAGGGCGTCCTGCTGGACCTGCCGGTCGCGGTCGACGCGATGATCCGGAGCAGCGGCGCGGTGCGACCCGTACCGGAGTGGTGGGTCGGGGCCAGCGACGCGAACGCCGCTGCCCAGGCGGCCAGAGCGCTACCCGGCGTCACGGTGCTCAACCGGGAGGCGGCCATCGAGGCGGCCGCCGACGACCCGTACTGGCGCGGCTCGCGTACCGGAATGCTCGCCGCCGCGCTCGGCGCGGTGCTCCTCGCTCTCGTCGGCCTGATGGTGGACGTCTGGGCCACCGCCCGGCGTCGGCTCGGCGAGTTCGCGGTCCTGCACACCCTCGGCGCCACGCCCCGGCTGATGGCCCGGGCGCTGCTCGCCGAACAGACGTTCCTCGCCGGCATCGGCGTGGGCGTCGGGTTGTTACTCGGCACCGCGGTCAGCGCGACGATGGCCCCACTGGTCATCCTCACCCCGGCCGCCGGCCGGCCGACACCCCCGGCGGCGTTCGTGCTGCCCTGGGTGCCGATCGGCCTGACCGCGGTCGGTCTGCTGCTGGCGGCGCTCGCCTTCAGCGCGTTCATCGCCACCGGCATCCGTCAGCGGGTGGCGGCGGTGCAGCTGCGAATCGGGGGAGAACGATGAGCGTCGGGGCGGCCGTCCGGCGGGTCCGGGCGTACGGGGGGCAGTTCCTGCTGCTGGCGGTGCTGACCCTGGTGGTCACGCTGCTGATCAGTGGAGTGCCCCGGCTGGTCAACCGGCTCGCCGAACAGGGGCTGCGAGCACAGCTCAACAGCGAGCCGGCCGCGCGCCGGGACATCTCGTACACCACCAGCGTTGAGTCCGCGACGTCGCGCCGGACGGCGATGGGCGACGCCGCCGAACGGTTCGACGCCCTGGCCGCGGAGATGCCGCCGCCGGTGCGTTCGGCAGTGACCGAGCGGTGGTACAGCGTCGAGACCGCAGCGGCCCGCGTGGTCGGACCGGACCTGGCGGCCCGCAACCTGCTGGTCGACATGGGCCTGCGGGCCATGCCCGACATACAAGGCGCGAGCACCCTCGTCGAAGGGGCGTGGCCGAGCGAGACCTACGTTCCCGACCGGCCGATCGAGGTGGCGCTCGACGTCGACGTGGCCGGCAAGCTCAACCTGCGCGCCGGCAGCCAACTGCGCATCGGCAACACCGACGACAAGGGCAGACTCACCGACGGTGCCCCGTTGGTGGTGACCGGGCTGTTCCGCCCCGTCGACCGCGCCAACGGCATCTGGGACGGGCTGCCACAGCTGCTGCGGATCATCGAACCGCAGGGCGATGGCCAGCCGTTCGTCATCGTCGGCGTCGTCGCGCAGTCGCCCCTCAACAAGCGGGCCGCCGAGGGCTGGCCGATCCAGTCCAACTGGCGGTACCGACTGGGCGTCGACCGGATCGACGCACGTGAGCTGGACCAGCTCATCGACGGCCTTCAGGTGATGCAGCGCAACCAGCCGACGGGGCTCACCCTGACCCAGGGCGCCGACGTTCCGTTGCGCGCGTTCGCCGCTCAGATCAACGCCGTCCGGACGTTGCTCGCGGTGATCGCGGCCGGCGTCCTGGCCACCCTGGCGGGGCTCATCGTGCTCGCAGCCGGTCTCGCCATCAGACGACGTCGCTCGGAGTTCGCGTTGCTGCGCGCCCGTGGCGGCGGGGCCACCGCCGGTGCCCGGCGCAGCCTCGCCGAGTCGGTGCTGGTGGTGCCGGTCGCCGCCGTGCTGGGCTGGTGGCTGGGCACCCTGGTCCCCGGTGCCCCGGATCCGACCACCCCGTACGTCATCGGCGTGACCGTGCTGGTCACGCTGGCCCTGCCGTTGGCGACACTGGCCGTACCGGCCGGCGGAGCGGGGCGCCGGGACCTGATCCGGGTGCGCCCGTCGGCCCGTCGGCTCACCGTCGAGGTCTCCCTGCTGCTCCTGGCCGGGCTCGCCGCGGTGCTGCTGCGTCGGCGTGGCCTGACCCTCGGCGAGGTGGACCCGCTGCTCGTGTCGGTGCCGGTGCTCCTCGCGATCGCGGCGGCGGTGCTGGCGCTGCGCGCGTACCCCTGGCCGTTGTTGCTGGTCAGCCGGCTGGCCGCGCGGACCCGGGGCAGCGTGGCCTTCCTCGGCACGGCCCGCGCCGGCCGAGCGGCGGTCGCCGCCCCGCTGGTCGTGGTGGTACTGGCGATCGGCACCGCGGCGTTCTGCGCGGTCGTGGCCGCCGGCGTCGACGCGAGCCGGGAGCGGGCCGCCGCGCAGATCGTGCCCGCCGACGCGGTGATCCGCGGGGAGCGCTTCGCACCCGACACCGTCGACGAGCTGGGCCGTCTGCCGGGGGTCCGGGCCGTTACCCGGGTGCTGTACCAGGACGATGAGCGGTTTGCGTCCGACGAGGTCGGCACCGACGCCTTCATCGAGCAGACGGACGTGCTGCTGGTCGACGGCTCGGGGTTGGACACCGTCGCCCGCGAATCCGAGGTGGACCTCCCGGTTCCGGCCGCGCTGCGCACCGCCGCGCCCGGCTCGGGTCCGCTGCCGGCGATCGTCTCACCGGCGGTCGCCGCGGACCTGACGAAGGCCGGGCTGGACGACTCGGCCTTCATCTCGGTGCAGGGCCAGCGGTACGAGTTCCGGGTGGCCGGCACCCAGGACCGTTTCCCGTTGCTGGCGGCGAACACCAGCCGGTTCGTGATCCTGCCCTGGCAGGCCCTGCCGACGCGTACCACCATCCCGGTGCCGACCAGCCTGCTGATCGCCGGGGACTCGCTGGACGCCGAGGCGCTGCGCGTCGCCGGCGACCAGGGGCAGGAGCGCTACCAGCGGGACGGCACGGTCACCGGTCGGGAACGGATGATCGGGGTCACGGTCGACACCCGGGCGGACGTCCGCCGTGACCTTGGCGAGGGCGGGGCGAACGGGGTGCTGGCCTTCGGTTTCGTGGCCGGCGCCGCCGGCGGCACCGTGCTCGGGCTGTTGGCCATCGCGTTCACCGTGCTGGCCGGGGCGCGTGCCCGGGGCCAGGTGCTGTCCCGGCTGCGCACCCTCGGCCTGTCCCGCCGGCAGTGGCGAGGGCTGCTGCTGGTCGAGTTGACCCCGCTGGTCGCGGTGTCGGTGCTGACCGGCGCGCTGGTCGGTGCGGTGCTGCCCCTGCTGCTCAACCCGGTGCTCGGCCTGTCCGCGTTCACCAGTGGTGTGCCGGTCCGGGTGGCTTTCGAGCCCAGCCTGGTCGCCGCTGTGCTCGCGCTCGGGGCGGTCGCCCTCGGCTTCGCGGTCGCCGTCGAGGCCCTGAACAACCGCCGGTTGCGCCTCGGAGAGGTGCTTCGGCTCGGAGAGGAGAGCTGAGATGACCGCTACCGCCCAGACTCCACTGGTGCCTGACCTGGCCGCCCTGCAACAGCGGGCCGCGCTTCGCGCCGCCGAGCGGGCCGGCGGGCAGGACCGCCTACGCGGGCACATCGTCTGCGACGGCCTGGTGCGCATCTTCAAGACCGAGGGGGTGGAGGTGGTCGCCCTGCAGGGGCTCGACCTGGTCATCGACCGGGGTGAGCTGGTGGCGATCGTCGGTGCCTCCGGTTCGGGCAAGTCGACCCTGCTCAACATCCTCTCCGGCCTGGACACCCCGACCGCCGGTATCGCGCGGGTGGCCGACTACGACCTGCTCTCGCTCTCCGCGAAGCGACGGCTGAGCTACCGCCGGCAGCTGGTCGGGTTCGTCTGGCAGCAGACCGGCCGCAACCTGCTGCCGTACCTCAGCGCCCTGGAGAACGTCGAGCTGCCGATGCAGTTGGCCGGCAAGCGCAGCCGCAGGGCCCGCCGGGAGCGGGCCCGGGAACTGCTCGACCTGGTCGGTGTGGGCTACTGCGCCGACCGGCGGCCCGGGCAGCTCAGCGGTGGCGAACAGCAGCGGGTCGCGGTGGCGGTGGCGGTGGCCAACGACCCGGAGGTGCTCTTCGCCGACGAGCCGACCGGTGAGCTGGACGAGGCGACCGGCGCGGAGGTCTTCGGGGCGCTGCGCACCATCAACGCGGAACTGGGCGTGACCATCGTGGTCGTCACCCACGACCACGCCGTGGCCACACAGGTCCGCCGGACCGTCGCGATCCGCGACGGCCGGACCGCCTCCGAGGTACGCCGGACCGCGCGGACCGACGCGGACGGCAACACCGAGCTGGTCAGCGAGGAGTACGCGGTGCTGGACCGCAACGGCCGGATGCAGCTGCCCGCCGCGTTCGTCGACGCGCTCTCGCTGAAGGAGCGGGTCCGGCTCGACCTGGAGCCGGACCATGTGCAGGTACGGCCCGGCAACCGGGCCTCGGACGAGCGGGGGGCGCGGGCATGAGCCGGCAGAACGTGGTGGTGACCGGGGCGGCCGGTCTCGGCGGTGCGCCCCCGGCGGGCCCCGACGAGGTGGTCCGGGTCAGCGGGGTCAGCCGGACCTTCGGCCGGGGTGAGCACGCCGTGCACGCGGTGCGGGACGTGTCGTTCACGGCCAACCGGGGCGAGCTGGTTGCCATCCGAGGTCGGTCCGGGGCCGGCAAGACGACGTTGCTGAACCTGATCGGTGGGCTGGACCGGCCGGACAGCGGTCAGGTGGTGGTGGCCGGGCACGAGGTGACCTCGGCCGGGGAGGCGGAGCTGCTGCGGCTGCGCCGGGGCACCGTCGGGTTCGTGTTCCAGACCTTCGGGCTGGTGCCGATCCTCTCCGCCGCCGAGAACGTGGGCGTGCCGTTGCGGCTGGCGCAGGTGCCGGCCGCGGAGCGGGAGGAGCGCGTCGCGGTGCTGCTGGAACTGGTCGGCCTGGGCGGGCACGCCGCGCAGCGCCCCTACGAACTCTCCGGTGGCCAGCAGCAGCGGGTCGCGGTGGCCCGGGCGTTGGCCAACGAGCCGGACCTGCTCATCGCCGACGAGCCAACCGGTCAGCTCGACTCGGAGACCGGCCGGTCCATCATGGATCTGCTGCGCGCGGTGGTGCACGCCCGCGGTATGACGGCCCTGGTGGCCACGCACGACCCGGCCCTGATCGACCTCGCCGACCGGGTGCTCGTCCTGCGCGACGGCCGCCTGGTCGACGGCTGACGGCCAGCGAACTGCTGCCCGACGCTGTCCCACGCCTCCCGCCTGCGGCGGGTGGGAGGCGGGTGGGCTGGGCGACTCCCACTACCCCGCCGGGCGAACGCGACGCCGGGTCAGAGCGCGAGCTTCATGCCCTCGTGGCTGGCCACGAAACCGAGGCCCAGGTAGAAGCGGTGCGCGTCCTCGCGGGACTTGTCGGTGGTGAGCTGCACCAGCGCGCAGCCACGCTCGCGAGCCTGGTCGACCGCCCAGGTCATCAGCTGTCGGCCCAGCCCCTGGCCACGCCGGTCGGAGCGGACCCGGACCGACTCGATCAGCGAGCGCTCGCTGCCGTGCCGGCCCAGGCCGGGGATGTAGGTGATCTGCAGGCAGCCGACCAGTTCGCCGGCCTGCTCGGCCACGATCAGCTGGTTACGCGGGTCCGCGTCGATGGCCGTGAACGCCCTCTCGTACGCCTCGTCGACCTCGGTAAAGTCGCGCGCCTTGCCCAGGACGTCGTCGGCGAGCAGGGCGATGACGGCGGGCAGGTCGGCCCGGACCGCCTCCCGGTAGATCACGTCGCTCATGCTGGCGATCCTGGCACAGCGAAACCGGTGAATGGGTCTGTGCCGGTTGCGGACGAGGGGCAGCATGGGGCGGCATGGAGCTAGTGCTACTGCCGTTCCGCTGGATATACCGGGCGTTGGTGTGGTTCGCGAACTCGCCCCGCACGCTGATCACCTCGTACCTGTTGATGATCGTGGTGGCCGGGGTCATCTACGGGGAGGTCGAGCAGCGCAGCCCGGCCGACGCCGTCTGGTGGGCGGTGGTGACCGCCTCCACCGTCGGATACGGCGACATCTCGCCGACCACCTGGGCAGGCCGCACGCTGGCCGCGCTGCTCATCTCGACCATGGTGCTGCTGGTCATCCCGCTGATCACCGCGCACTTCGCGAGCCGGCTCATCGTCGACGACAACGCCTTCGAGCATGAGGAGCAGGAGCAGCTCAAAGCCGACGTGCGCCGGATGCGGGCGCTGCTGGAGGAGTTGGCCACCCGGCAGGGGATCAATCTGCCCCCACTGCCGCCCACCCAGCCCGTCAGCGGGCCGGGCAGCGCTGCCCCTCCGGTGGCACGGTCAGGTCGATCAGGTAGGCGTCGACCGCGTTGGTGATGCAGGACGTCTGCGGGTAGGCGGTGTGCCCCTCGCCCTCCCAGGTCAGCACCCGACCGACACCCAGCATCGACGCGAGTCGCGGCGTCTGCTCGTACGGCGTCGCCGGGTCGCCGGTGGTGCCGACCACCACGATCGGCGGCGCGCCGTTCGCCTTCCCGGTCGGGTACGGGTCACGCCCGCCCGGCCACTCGACGCAGCTCAGCATGCCGACCGCCAACGCCGGCCCGAACAGCGGGTATTTCCCGCGCCACTCGGACTGCAACTGTCGGATCTGCTCCCGGCTCGGCTTCTCCGTCTCGTCGGCGCAGTTGATGGCCAGGTTGGCGTCGAACAGGTTCGAGTAGTGCCCGTCGTCCTCCCGGCCGGCGTACGCGTCGGCGAGCCGGAACACGTCCTTCGGGTCGCCCTCGGCGAGCTTGTCGATCGCCTGGGCCAGCTCCTGCCAGCCGGATTCGGTGTAGAGCGAGGAGATGACGGCGTAGAACACCCAGCCGGCGGTGGCCTCCCGCCCGTCGGCGCCGCGTACCGGGGAGACCTTGGCCTTGTCGATGGCCGAGGTGACCGCGGCGCGGGCGTCCGGGGCGATCGGGCAGCGGCCGGCGTTCGCCGCGCACCAGCGGGTGAAGTTGGTGAAGGCCCGTTCGAAGCCACGGGCCTGGCTCTCCGAGCCCTCGACCAGCCGCTGCTGCGGATCGACCGCACCGTCGAGCACCAGCGCCCGCACCCGCTGTGGGTAGAGCTGGGCGTACGTGGCACCGAGCAGGGTGCCGTACGAGTAGCCCAGGTAGGTGAGCTTGTCGTCGCCCACCGCGGCGCGAACCGCGTCCATGTCGCGGGCGGCCTGCTCGGTGCCGTACAACGGCAACTGGTCGCCGTAGCGGTCGCCGCAACCGCGCCCGATCCGCTGGCTCAGGCCGACGAAGCCGTCGAATGCCGACTGGCTCGCCGGATCCGGGTCGAAGCCGAAGCTGGCGTCCAGGTCGGCGTCGGAGATGCACTTCACCGGGCTGGACCGGGAAACCCCGCGCGGGTCGAAGCCGACGATGTCGAAGCGCTCGGTGATCGAGGCGGGTAACCCGCCGAACTGGGGGCCGAACGAGAGGTAGACGGCGGTGTCGACACCGGAACCGCCCGGACCGCCCGGGTTGATCACCAACGAGCCCACCCGGTCGCGCTGCTTGGTGGACCGGGCGCGCAGCAGGGCGATCTCGAAGGTCTGCCCGGCGCCCGGGCCGGCGCTCGCCCCGCCGCCGGTGCCCCAGTCACGGGGCACCGCGATCCGGGTGCACTCGTAGCGCATGTTCGGTGCGCTCCGCCCGACCAACTCGTCGGGCACCTCCGGGCAGGGCCGCCAGTTCGGTGCGCTGCCGGTCGGGGCGGCCGCGCCCTCCCCCTCGGTGCGCGGCGCGAACGCCGGCAGCGTGCAACCGGCGGTGAGCAGCGCGGCGACGCCAAAGGTGGCGAGAGTGCGACGGACCCGGCGGCTGGTCGCCATTCGAGGCTGGTCGGCGGTGCGGGTCACGTGGTCCTCCGGAATCGGGTCGACGGCCAGGCTACGCCGAGCCGGTGGCGGCTCGGTCCACGGTGGCCGTCGGGTCGCCGCGCAGCACCTGGTCCACGTCGAAGCGGATCGGCCGGTCGAGCTGGTCGTAGCGGCAGGATCGGGGGTCGCGGTCCGGGCGCCACCGAACGAACTGGGCGGTGTGCCGGAACCGTTCGCCCTCCATGGCGTCGTAGCCCACCTCGACCACCAACTCGGGGCGCACCGGCTCCCACTCCAGGTTCTTCGTGCCGGTCCACCGGCTGACCCCACCCGGGATGCGTTGACCACGCTCGTGGTCGCCGTGCACCCACGGGTGCTCGCCGCCGGTGTCCCGATAGGGCGCCAGCTCGTCGAGCAACTCGGCGCGGCGGGCCATGCTGAACGACGCGCTCACGCCCACGTGGTGCAGGACCCCGGCGTCGTCGTACAGGCCGAGCAGCAGCGAGCCCACCACCGGGCCGGACTTGTGCCAGCGGAAGCCGGCCACCACCGCGTCCGCGGTGCGGGCATGCTTGACCTTGAACATCAGTCGCTTGCCCGGCTCGTACGGCAGGTCGGCCGGCTTGACGATCAAACCGTCCAGCCCGGCGCCCTCGAAGACGTCGAACCAGCGCCGCGCGGTGTCCGGGTCGGTGGTGACCTGGGTGACGTGCACAGGCGGGCGCACCCCGGCCAGCGCTTCCACCAGCCGCTCCCGGCGGCGCGGGTAGGGCTGGTCGAGCAGGGCCTCGTCACCGATCGCCAGCAGGTCGAACGCGACGAAGTCGGCCGGGGTGGTCTCGGCCAGCATCTTCACCCGGGACGCGGCCGGGTGGACCCGCTGGGCCAGCAGCTCGAAATCCAGCCGGGGCTGGCCGCTCGGCCCGTCGCGCCGAATCACGATCAACTCCCCGTCGACCGCGCACCGCTCCGGCAACTGCCGGCGGGCCTGCTCGACCACCTCGGGGAAGTAGCGGGTCATCGACTTGCCGCCCCGGCTGGCCAACTCGACCTCGTCGCCGTCGCGGAACACGATGCACCGGAACCCGTCCCACTTGGGCTCGTAGGTCACCCCGGGCGTGGTGGGCAGTTTGGGAACGCTCTTGGCCAGCATCGGCTCGACCGGCGGGTTGATCGGCAGGTCCACGCCGACCAGTCAATCAGACGGTGCCGACAGTCGTGAGGCAGATCACCGTGGATGGCGGGGCGGCGTGTCCGCCTACGCGCCGCTCGTCCCCGCCGGGCGAATCGAATAACCCCAGGTCGGAGCTACTTTCGCGAGGTGTCCGAGTGGGTCTGTGACTGCTGCGGGCGGTGGCGGGTGAGCGTCGAGCTGATCCGGGGCCGCTACCGCTTCCGGCTGACCCGCCGCTACCCGGAGCGGTTCGGCGGCGGCCGGAACGTGCTCGGCGAGGTCGGCTCGGTACCCGAGCTGGAGGAGCTGCTGCGGCGGCGTACCCCGCTCACCCTGGCCGACCTGCGCGAGGCCGCCTGATCCGCGCGCGGCGGCGGCGTGCGGTGTGCGCGGCCGGGAACCAGCGGGTGCCAGGCCCGGTCCGCCTCCACTGAGGAGGGACGGACGGGATCGAGCCTCGGTGTCACAATGCTCCCGGCGGCCTCGTCCGGATCCCTGGCGGTGCCGAACGGTGCCGCCGGGGAGGAGACGACATGCGGTTCGAGGCCGACACCGAGATCGCCGCGGATGCCGAGCAGGTCTGGGCGGTGCTGGTCGACGTGCCCCGCTGGCCCGAATGGACGGCCTCGGTGACCCGGGCCGAGCGGGGGGAGCCGGGGCCGCTGACCGTCGGCGCCACCGCACGACTGACCCAGCCGAAGCTGCGGCCGGCGGTGTGGCGGGTCACCGAGCTGACCGAGCGGCGGGAGTTCGTCTGGGCCTCCGACGCGCCGGGTGTGCGGACCACGGGGGAGCACCGGCTGCTGCCGCTGCCCGACGGGCGTACCCGCGTCGAGCTGGTCATCAACCAGTCCGGCCCGCTGGCCGGCCTGATCGGCTGGCTGTACGGCGGGCTGTTCCGCCGCTACGTGCGGATGGAGGCCGACGGGCTCAGGCGTCGCTGCGAGCGGGGCTGACGGCCGGCTTCTCCAGCACGGCCAACGAGATGCCGTTCGGGTCCGGGCGGTGCGCGACGATCCGGTAGCCGTGCCGCTGGTACAGCCGCAGGTTGCGCGCGCTGTCCGCGCCGGTGAACAGGGTGAACCGGGCCGCCCGGCCGGCGCAGGCCCGCTCGACGGCGGTGAGCAGTTGCGCCCCTACACCCCGCCCCTGCTGGTCCGGGGCGACCGAGAGGCGGCCGACGTGCGCGGTGTCCCCGTCCAGGTGGGCCCGCACCGAACCGACCAGCCGGTGGCCCAACCGGGCGGCGAGCACGATGCTCGGGCCGGCCAGCACCGCCGCGACCTCGTCCAACGTCTCGGTCAGCGGAGGCAGGAACGGATCGGTGTAGTGCTGCGCCTCGCTGAGGTACGCGGCCCGCTGCACGGTGAGGATCTCGCCGGCGTCCACGACACCGGCCGGGACGATGCTCGCCTCTGCGTTCATCCGGGCAGCACACCACAGCCGCCGTGGCCATCGACGGGCGACCCGACCGCACCGGCCGTACCCTGGCCCGTGTCCGGTCGAGGTCGAGGGGGCAACGGTGGCCGAGCTGACGTACCCGGAGGTGGGGTCGACCCGGCGCGGGCCGCTGCCTGGCGGGTACCACCACCTGCGCCACCGGTATCCGTTGCCCGGCGGCTACTTCGACACCGCCGCCGACGCGGTGCTGAGCTGGCGGCTGCACCGCGCTGCCGGCGTCCGGATGCGCACCGACGCGCCGCGGGCCACCGACGGTGGGCTGGTGACCGCCGGCCTCGGCGTCGGCCCAGCCCGCCTCTGGGGGCCGTGCCAGGTGGTCTGGAGCGTGGACTCGCCCACGCTCGCCGGTTTCGGCTACGGCACCCTGCCCGGGCACCCGGAGCGGGGTGAGGAGGCGTTCGAGGTCGTCCGCGACGACACCGGCGCGGTCTGGTTCGAGGTCCGCGCGTTCAGCCTCCCGGACCGCTGGTTCACCCGCACCGGAGGGCCGGCGGTTCGGGCCGTGCAGCACGCGTACGCCTGGTGGCTCGGCCGTACCCTGCGTCGGCTCTGCGCCGGTCGCTGACCGCCGTGGCGCCGGCGAGACTCAGAAGCGGGCGAACGAGCGGATCGGGGCGCGCGGGCCGTACTTCGGAGCCCGGATGCCGGCCGCCTCCAACAGCAGACACACCCGGCCCCGGTGACCTCTGAACGGCTCCAGCAGGGCCATCATCCGGGCGTCGTCGCCACGCGGTTCGCCGGCGAGCGCCCAGGCCACCGTGTTCGGGATGTGGTAGTCGCCGACGCTGACCGCGTCCGGGTCCCCGTACGCGATCCGGACCACCTCGGCGGCCGTCCACGGCCCGATGCCGGGGATCGCGGTCAGCCGGCGGGTGGCGTCGGTGGCGTCGGTGCTGCGCTCCAGGCGGTCGGCCATCGCGGCGGCGCGCCGGAGCGTGTCGGCTCGGCGCTGCTCCACCCCGAACGGGTGGAACACCCAGTACGGGGCCGCGGCCACGGTGGCTGCCTCCGGCGGCAGGAGCAGCGGCTGCAACGGGCCGGGAGCTGGCTCCCGGAAGTGCCGCACCATCGCCGCGTACGCCCGGTAGGCCTCCTTGCCGGTGACCTTCTGCTCGAAGACCGCGCGCAGCAGTCGGGGGAAGACCTCCCCGGTGGCGGGCATCCGGAGGCCCTGGTGCTCCCGGGCCAGCCGGGCGACCAACGGGTGCGCCGCGGCCAGTTCGGTGAAGCCGGTCAGGTCGTCGCGCAGCCCGGCGATCCCGTCGGCGCGGGCGAGGACGTGCTCGGCGCCGGGCCCGTACCCCTCGGCGAGCAACTCGCCGCCAGCCGGTCGCAGCGCGAGCGTCGCCGGACCGTCCGGGGTGCGGGTGGCCCACCAGAAGGTGCCGGCCGCCACCCGGGCGCACGGGTCGTACGGGCTGAAGGTGAGCGCGCGGACCGAGGCGGTGAGCCGGTAGCCGACCGGCGGGTGCAGCACCCTGGTCGCGGCGGGCTCCGTGGCGGTCACCCCGCCACTGTGCCAGGCACCGAGGCGGCACTGGTAGCCGGTATACCGGTGCGCGGGCGGATCCGGCAGCAGCGGGAAGACATCATCGGTCCACCGTTGTGCCGCATTCGTGCCATCCGAACGGACAGAATTAATTGGGCGAAATAGTGCAAGACTATTATATGTGACGATTGTCGGTGGGCGGGACATCGGTCGTGTGGTTGTTTGGTGACCAGTAGGTGAAGATGCTGCTACGGGCTCACCTGCGGTGGCTATACCCGTCCGGAACGGGCAGGCCCGGGGTTGGGTGGTGGTCGGTGATGCGCGGCAGTCGCTGCGTGCGCCTCGACCCTGCCCAGCTCGTCGCGCAGCGTAACGGGGAGCTGTGGAAAGGCATGCAGTGATGGCTGCGCGAGTGAACGTCCGGTCAGAACGGCCACCCGCATGATCGCCCTAAGGATCTACCGCGCGCTGCCCCCACCTGTGCGGCGCCGACTGGTCAACCTGCTTCCCGCGCACCGACGGCTGGGGGTCGTGCGTACCCTCTCCGGGCCGCGCGGGGGCGGCACTGTCCACCCGCTGGGTGCCCGGGTGGCGGTGCCTGACGGCGGGGTCCGTACCCGGGCCGAAGTGGTCGCCACGGCCACGCCGTTGGAGGTGTGGCACCGCAACCTGACGGCGGTCACGACCGCCCTGGAGTCGGCCGGAATCGACTACCACTGCCTGCGTAACGATGACTTCCTCCGCAGCTCGGTGGCGGTTCTCGACGACCACCGTGCCGCCGTCAGTCGGCTGGTACGGTCGGCGCCCGCGCTGGAGGGCGCGCACGTCCGGGTCGTCGAGGTGCTGCCCGGCCGAGATCAGCCGGAGGCGGCGCCGGCAGAGGTGTTCCAGATCTGGTTCCCGATGACCGACGCCCGAGCGGGTGTGGTCCTCGGCGCGCAGTTCGCCTGCGAAGTCGAGTTCTGGACGCGACACGACGACGTGGTCCGCGCCCCCCGGCACAACGCGGTGATCGACGAGGCGCCCGTGGGGGCGGAGCCGGTCCGGGTCGCCGCCGCGCTGCTCAGCCACTTCGTGCCCGAGGCGGACGACCACAGGTACCGCACCCGGCGGGATCTCACCGTTCGCGCCCCCGACCGGGTGGGCTTTCCGATCGACGCCGTGTACACCTGGGTGGACGGTTCGGACCCGGAGTGGTTGAAGCGGAAGATGGCAGCACTCGGCACCCCCGATGGTCCGCTGCACGCGATCGCGGCGAACACGTCGCGCTACCACAACCGCGACGAGCTGCGGTATTCGATGCGTTCGCTGCACAGCTTCGCACCGTGGCTACGCCGGATCTTCCTGATCACCGACAGTCAGTTGCCCAGCTGGCTCGACCCGACCCACCCGATGGTCACCGTCGTGTCGCACGCCGAGCTCTTCGCCGACCTCGGCGGTCAGTCGTCGTTCAACTCCCACGCCATCGAGGCCCGGCTGCATCGCATCGACGGTCTGGCCGAACACTTCCTCTACCTCAACGACGACGTCTTCCTGGGCCGGCCACTGCTGCCGACGCACTTCTTCCACGCCAACGGGATCGCGAAGTTCTTCCTGTCACCGGCGCAGTTCGGGCTGGGTGAGGCGAAGCCGACCGACGCGCCGGTGAAGGCTGCCGGAAAGAACAACCGCCGGCACATCCAGCGGCAGTTCGGCGTCACGATCACCCAGAAGATGAAGCACACGCCGTTCGCACTCCGGCGCAGCATCATGCGCCAGATCGAGGTCACTCTGCAGGCGGACGTGACGGCGACCGCCCAGCACCGCTTCCGCCACTACGGCGACCTCTCGATCCCGTCGTCGCTGCACCAGTACTGGGCGTACCTGACCGCACAGGCGGTCCCCGGGGACATCGAGTACGAGTACGCCGACCTCGGTCATCCCTCGACGCCCGCCCGCCTCACCGAGCTGCTCGCTCGTCGGCACCGTGACGTCTTCTGCCTCAACGACACCGACTCAGACCCGAATACGTTCCAGGAGCAGGAGAGCATGCTGGCCGACTTCCTGCCGCGCTACCTGCCCTTCCCGGCCCCGTTCGAGCTGCCCGACGACGTGATCGCCGAACGCCGGAAGCTCGGGGCCACCGACCTGTGGCGACAGGCTCGCGGCGCCGACCGGCGCGGTAGGCAGTTGGACGCGCCGACGACCCCCGCACTTCGGGTCGGCCGGCATGCGGACTCGGCAGTGGTGCACAAACCCCGGGTAGGACCGCGGCTGGACGCGCCGACGCTACCCTCGGGCCGCATCGCCTCCGGCCGGCATGCCGCGCACCAGACGGAGGATCCCCGCCCGGGACCAGACCTTCCACCGCGGTAGACCCGAAGTCGAGGTTCCCGCTGAGCGGGAACCTCGACAGGGCTCCGTTCAGCGGGCCCGGTTGCGGACGCTGCCCCGCTCGAACTGACTGGCCACGGGAAAGTAGCTCTCGAGGAAGGTCATGACGATCCGGCCCTGCTCCGCCGCGTCTAGGTGACCGTGGTGAGTGTCGTTCAGGCAGAACGAGTCGTAACTCCGGGTCGTCATGATCTGGGTCAGCTGCGGGTGCTCCGACGGCTCGCCGGTGTTGACGTAGCTCATCCGGATGCTGCCCGGCACGGACCGCCCGGTGAGGTAGCCGACGTAGTGGTGCAGCGAGGACGCGACCGAGACGTCCGAGTGGGACCGTAGCTGGGACGTGGCGGTGAGCTTCACGTCGTCGGGGAACTGCCGATCCAGGTCGTTGGCGACGCTGCGGGTCATCGCGTATGGCGCGTGCAGCAGGCCATGGGTCAGCGTACGACCGAACGCGCTCCGGATCAGCTGGCGGTTGTTCTTGGCCGCGCTGAAGTTGTAGTCGTCGTCCGCCGCGACGTCGAGCATCGGGATCGGTGTCGGCGACAGGAAGAACTTCGCCAGGCCGGTCGGGTCGAAGAACAGCGTCTGCCGGACCGGGCGGCCCAGGAAGAAGTCGTCGTTGAAGTAGATGAAGTGCTCGGCGAGGCCGTCGATGTGGTGCAGTTGCGACTCGATGGCGTGTGAGTTGAACGTCGGCAGGGTGCCGCGTCCCCCGAACAGCTCGCGGTGGTCGACGACGGAGACCCGGGGGTGGTCGGTGTCGAGCCAGGTCGGGGTCTGCCCCGCCGTCACCACGTAGATGTTGCGGACCCACGGCGCGTACATGTCGATGGAGCGCAGCGAGTAGCGCAGTTCGTCGCGGTCCCGGAAACGAGCTGATCCGTCCGCCGCAGCGAGTGGCTCCCGCCCCAGCTCCGCGAGGACCCGGTCCTTGGCCGCGCGCCACTGCGGGTCGTCGCCGTCCACCCAGGTGTAGACGACGTCGACCGGGAAGTCCAGATCGGATACGAGTCGGTGGGTGAAGGGCTCGATGGTGGGATGCTCCCGACCCCGCACGGTCAGGGTGGCCGGTGTCATGGCCGCCACCGGGACGCTGGGGCCGACCAGCGTGGGACGAGTGGCGACCAGCGCCGAGCCGTCCTGGGACGGGGTCCAGAACTCGACGTCACAGCCGAGCGCTGGCCCGTACCGGAGGGTCCGCGACGACGACACCACCGGCCGGAACAGCCGCAGGCCGATGGCCTCGGCGGCCTGACTCTCGCTGGTGAGGCACGCGGCGAGGGTCACGGCCGTGACCTTGGCGCCCGTGGTGAGGGTCTCGGCGTAGAAGGGCGCGGCGGAGAACTCCTCCGCGAAGGCGGCGAAGACCGCGTCACGATGCTCCGGGGCGACCACCACCCGGTATCGGACGCCGTGGTCGCGCGCCACCCAGTAGGAGATGCCGTGGCGCCAGAGGAGATCGGTCACCGCTGTGAAGTTTTCGTGGGCGGCGTCGGCGGGTGTCAGGTTGTCCCGGACGACGCTGAGGCGACCGCCGGAGCGGACCAGCCCAGAGACGGCCTCTTGGATGCGCTCCTCGACGGTCGCCACGTCCAACCCGCTCGTGACCTGAGCGGGACGGGGAGCGGCGGGAGCGAAGCCGGCTCCGCCGGTGCGCCCGATCCACGCCGCGAGCCGGTCGGCACGCGCCTGCTCGCCCTCGGCCCGCCCCGCGATCAGGTCCGCGTAGAGCTGTTCCCAGCGGTGCATGATCGGATCGATGCGGTAGTCCTCGGCGGCGCGCAGGGCACTGGCACCGAAGTCCTCCCGCAGCCGATCATCCGCGATGAGCTTCATCATCGCGTCGGCCAGACCGTCGATGTCGCCCGAGCTGACCAGGAAGCCATTCGCGCCGTGGGTGATGATCTCGGCCGGGCCGGTCTGGATGTCGTACGCCACCGCCGGCACGCCGGCCGCGAACGCCTCCAGCAGCACCAACGGCAGTGCCTCACCGTCGCGCGAGGAGAGCAGCGCGATGCTGGTCTTCGACCACTCCTCGACCATCCGGTTGGTCGGTCCGAGCACCTGCACGTTGTCGCTCAGGCCGAGGTCGGCGGCGAGGCCGCGCATCTCCCCGAGCAGCGGGCCGTCGCCGAAGATCCGCAGCGTCCACTCCGGATAGGCGTCGGCGACTGTGCGGAAGGCGCGGATGGCGTGGTCGATGCGCTTCTCCGGCACCATCCGGCCCGCCACGCTCACCACCGGGTTGCGGAGGGTGGACCGAGGACGGAACCCGTCGGGGATGCTGTTCTGGATGACCTCGATCCGCGGGCAGGACGAGGCGAAGGTGTCGACGAACCAGTCCCGGGTGCGGTCGGTCAGCACCACCAGCGCGTCCAGTCGCGGGGCGAACTGGAACAGCGGCTCGCCGGTTCCGCCCCGCAACTGCGACGGCCGGTGCTCCTGGTGCACCGTGACCACGGAGGGCGGCGCCAGTGTGGTGGCCATGGCCATCAGCGCCGGCGAGGAGGAGACGAGCACGTCGGTGTCGAGCGACCGCAGCGCCCGGTCGATCTCCAGGTCGGCCAGGCGACTGCCCTGCTTCTCCCACCGGGCCGGCATCAACCGGCTCGGGCTGCGGTACAGCGCCGCGTACGCCTCGTCGTCGACGTTCGTCGGGCGGATCGGCCGCGGGGCCGGGCCGGTCAGGTCGACGAGGTACCGCATCCGTACCCGCTCGTCGGCCTGGAAGAAGCCCTCGTCGCTGGTGCGGTAGACGCTGATCACTTCGACCGTGTGACGTCGCGCGAGGTGGTCGGCCTGCGTGAGGATGGCGCGCTCCGTGCCGCCCATGGCATCGGCGGTCAGCAGGAGAAATGTGATCTTCAACTCGGGGTCCCCGTGAAACGTGTGAAGCGGAGGCAGGCCACCGCCAAATTGCCGGCTGGGGTGTAGTACGGGCGGTAACCAGCGAACTGGTCGCCGTCGAGCGGCAGAACGGCCCGGCTGACGCGGAGGACCGTACGCGGGTCGGTGAGGTCGTGCAGGAACCGACCGAGCCGGACCACGCGGGTGGCGGAGGTGCGCACCCACGCTTCCCAGATGACCTCCTCGCCCAGATGGTCCGGCGCCAGGTCGGCGAGGGGTACGACGAACTCGAAGTCGTCGCCGACCAGCGTGATGGGCACGACCACGTCGGTGCCACCGCCCCGCGGCGTGAAGACGATCGCCGGAGCGTCCTGCGCCCGTACGCCGACGAGCCGGGCCCGGATCCGGGCCTCAGCGTGGCCGGTCGCGAGCTGGACCACCTCGGCCCTGGCGCGCGCGCCGGTGACGGTGAGCTGTGCGAGCCCGTCGCCGCTGCGCCCCGGCCGGTACGACCAGCCGGACACCGGGTGCGGCGGGTTGCCCACTGTCGGTCCGTCCCGATCCGGGGTCTCCTCGACCGTCAGGGAGAAGCGACGTTCACCCGCCGGGCCGGCGTCCACCGCCAGCCCCATCGACCAGGTGCCTTTGCCCAGCGCAATCTCGTCGGTGGAGTCACCGAGACGGGCCACCGCCTCCACGGCGAGCCGACCGGCCTCCCGCCCGACCCTCGCCGGGCAGCGGAGCGTTTCGCCGTCGCGGACGAAGAAGATTGCGGCCCGGTCGGTCGGTTCGGTGTCGGCCGGCAGCACCGCGTGCACGTGCAGCGTGCGCCCGTCGAGGACGGCGAAGAAGTCGCAGTCGGCCGGCGGCAGCCCAGCCACCGGGTCGTGCCGCAGGCGGGTGACCCGCTCGACGAGCCGGTCGGTGACCAGACCGGCGCGACGGCGGGCACCGTGCATCGCCTGAAGCAGGCGGGGTTGTGCCATCCGGTTGGCCGGGTTCACCGGACCCACTCGGGTTCGTCGGTCGTCCCGTCGGCCCCGCCCGCCGCGAGGGCCTGCTCACCGGCGACCACGGCGGCCTCCGGAAGGTACGTCGCGGCCCGCGCCGTCGCCGTCATCCTCGCCCGCTCCGCCTCGACCTCGGCTGTGAGCTCGAACGGCGCCCGGAATGGGAAGTACGCCGAAAGGAAGTCGGTCAGCATGGCGAGCTGCTCGGAGAGGAGGACGTCGCCCGAGTCGGTGTCGTTGAGGCAGAACACGTCACAGTGCCGCCGGGCCAGCAGGTTGGCCAGCTTCACCGGGGTGGACGGGTCGGCCAGGTCGGCGTACGTGTAGCGGATCGACCCGGGCACCGCCTGACCGGAGAAGAACGACCAGTAGTGCTGCAACGAGGACGGGATCGAGAGGTCTTTCGGGTGCCGGAACTGGTGCCCGGCGGTGCCCACCACCTCGGCCGGCAGGTGCCGCTCGATGTCCTCCAGCACGCTTCTGCGCAGCGGGTAGGGGACGTGCCGCATCTTCTGCGTGATGGTGCGTCCGAACCGTTCCTCGATGTGCCGGCGGTTGTTCTTGCCGGCCGCGGTCACCGGCGCGTCGTAGACGGTCGCCGGGCCGACGTCCAACTGGGCCGGCGACGGAAAGAACTTCGCGATGCCGTTGGCGTGGAAGAACGTGGTGGGGAGCAGCGGGCGCCCGAAGAACATGTCGTCGTTGACGTAGATGAAGTGCTCGCTGAGGCCCGGGATGAGGTGCAACCGGGACTCGATGGCGTGCGAGTTGAAGGTCGGCAGCTGGCCGGTGTCACCGAAGATCTCGCGGTGGCGCACCACCCGCACGGTCGGGTGCTCGACGTCCAGCCACGGCGGGACCTGATCGTCGGTCACCAGGTAGATCTGCCGGACCCACGGCGCGAACGACACCACGGAGCGCAGTGAATACCGCAGCTCGTCGCGGCTGGCGTAGCGCGAGGAGTGCGCGCCGACCAGATTGATCTCGGCCTGCCCGTGCTCACGCAGGGCCGCGTTCTTCCGGGCCTGCCAGTCGCTGTCGTCACCGTCGACCCAGGTGTAGACGAGGTCGATCGGGAAGGTGATGTGCTCGTGGCCGAGGCCGGCGAACTCGGAACGGGTGCGGTAGGTGGCCGGCCCACCGGCCGGCACGAAGCGGCTGAGCTGGGACGCCGGGACGCGGATCGTTTCGCCCGTCTCCGGTACGGCAGTGGCGACCTGGTTGCCGCGCGGCGCTACGAGGTCCGCCTCGGGCTTCTCCTGCGGCGAGACCGTACGCCAGAACTCGACCTCGCAGGCGAAGGCGCTGCCGAGGACGGTGTGACCGAAGGGGTCGGTGACCGCGTGGAAGACCTGTGCGATGGCGTCACGGTGGCTGGCGCTGACCTCGCGGCGGCCGGAGTCGACGAAACGCAGGGTGACCCCGTCGGCCGATGTGGCCCGGGCGAGCACCTTGAGCACCTTCACCCGGTGCTTGCGCGGCACGGCGATCGCGCTGCGCAGGTCGTCGGCGTGCCGCACGTGGAAACCGTCGATCCCGGCCTTGTCGAACGCCCGGGTGACCAGGTCCAGGTTGCGCTGCCGGAGGGCCAGCGGCGTCGCTTCCTCCACCACCCGTGCCTGCACCCGGTGGCCGTCGACATCCCGGACCTGACGCACCTCACCGGGCGCGGTCCGGGATCGGCGGGCGGCGGTGACCTGGGTCAACCGACGGACGAGCCAGAGCTGCCGCTGAGGCGGCACGAGCTGGATGAGCTTGTCCCGGTACGCCTTCGGCACCACCCGGTGGGGGCGCAGCATCATGCTCGACCGCCGTTCCGACGCGTACGCGCGTCCCTCGCGATCCGGCGGCGCGGGCGGGCCGGGCCACTCCGTTCCGACCGCGGAAGGGCAACGATCACCCTGCGTTCCACGCCTTGCCCCCGTTTCCTGTCGTCGACCGGCGAGCGGTCGGCGTCGTCCCATCGCCTGTGCGGGCATGCCGCATGGGCGGCCGCCTCACCTCGCCGGTCGCGCAGCGGAAAGGTATCAGTGCGATCTCCACCGGAACACCCTCTCCTCACCTCGGGGTAACTGTCCGTTCGGATTACATGCGACAAATAGTGCATTTACCATTCACGACGTACCGTCGGTGCCGACGGCGAAATGTCACTGCGCGGACGAACAGGCCCGCCCCGCATCGGTGACCTGGTAGATCCGCACGTGGCCCTCCCGGTGGACCAGGGTCACCCGTTTGCTGTCGTCGAGCCGCTTCTGCTTGTAGTTCGCCTGCCAGCCCTTGTAGTCGCGGCCGCCCACCACCACGTACTCGATACCGAACCGGCGTACCGTGCAGCCCTGGTTCTTCGGCCCCTTCTGGTTGACCAACCAGGTGAACGCCCGCCACCGGTCCGTGTAGTTGTCCCGGCCCACCTTCTCCAGCGGCGGGATCCCGAACAGCGTCGGGACGCCGTAGTCGGCGTGGGCCCAGGACATGAACTGCCGGTGCCGGTCGTACGCGACCACCTTGCCCGGCGGCGTGTGCTCGGCCAGCCACTCGAAAGTCCGGGTGTACTCCTGCCCGACCGGCGCCCGCTGCACCATCGTCTTCCGCAGCGGGCGCCACGTGTCGGGCACCAGGGCGAGCGACGCCAGACTCGCCACCACGACCGAGGCCGCGACCGCTGCGGGGACAGCGGATCCGCGCAGCGTCCCGGCACGGGCGACGAACCGCACGAGCAGCCACTGGACTCCCAACCCGATGACGGTCGCGCCCGCCACTGTGAGCACCCCGTACACCGGGAAGATCATCGAACGGGGTCGTTCGGCGTCGCCGTACCAGAGGCCGGCCAGGGCCTGTGCGGCCGACGAGCCCGACGCGACGGTCCAGATCCCCAGGAGCGTGAACAGGACGCCGGCCAGCAGCCACGGGCGGGCCCAGCGCACCTGCGGCAGCACCAGCGACAGGGGAGACGCGAGCAGGCAGGCGATGACGATCCAGACGCCGACCTGAACGGCCAGCCCGTCGAGCTGGGTGTTGTTGCCCGGCCCCGGGAAGCCCCACAGCACGTAGCGTTGCGGATCGGTGACCCAGTATTCGATCGCCTTGCCCCACTGGCCGAGCAGTTCGGGCGGCTCGGTGATCCGCTCACCGCCGGCGCCCAGGATGACGCCGATCAGGGGCAGGATCGGGACGAGGCCCGCGACGGCCGCCGCGCCGATGCCCGCCCCGCTGCGGCGCCAGGTCAGGGCTCCCGGCACCACCAGGAGGAAACCGAGCGCGAGCACGCCGACGAAGAGGACGTCGTACGAGTGCATCATCACGATGCCGGCGCCCCCGAGGCCGGCCAGCAGGCCGAGCCGTACCGGATGTGGGCCGCGCAGGGAGAGTGCGAGCAGCAGGGCGACGCCACCGGCCAGACAGGGAGCGGTCTGCTCGTTGACCCGACCGGTGATCAGTGAGGTCCACATCGGGCCGAGGAAGGCCGGAGCGGTGGCGGCGGCGGCCGCGATCACCGGTCCCCCGCGGAGGATCCGGACGGCGGCGTAGATGCCGGCCACCAGGGCGAGCGGCCCGATGACGATCGCCCACGCGGTCATCGTCGTGCTCAGCAACCCGCCGGACAGGTGGGTCGCCTGCGCCCAGGCGACGTTCTCCGCCAGCGGATAGAACTCGCAGGAGGTGACCGTGTCGGTCGAACCCGAACTGCACACCGAGGGAATGTCGACGCTGTTCGTGTCCAGAATGCGCCTCGCCATGTACCCGTGGTTCATCGCGTCCCAGCCGGGAGTGGCGACGAGTCTCCCCACCATCGCCCAGCCGTACGCCAGGCTCACCACCGACGGCACGGCGACGGCGATCAGGTCGGCGCGGCGCGGCAGGACCGGCCGGACCGGCCGGATCCGGAAGCGCGACACCAATGAGCGGCGGTTGTCGCCGTTGGTGTCGTCGGCGTCGCGCTCGGCGGTTGGCTGCCGGTCAGCGGCCTTGCGTCGGGAGAGCAGCCGGGAGAGCGCGACCGCGGCGCCGGCCACGAGCAGCTCCGCGACGAGCACCGCCGAGGCGCTGTCGGGCAGCCCGAGCGCGGGCAGCCAGGCCATCGCCAGCGCGATCAGGCCGAGGGTCAGGGCGGGGGCGGCCGCCCAGGCAACCCAGCGGTACCGCCCCGGCGGAAGGGCGAAGCCGAGCAGCGCCCCGGGCACGACGGCCACGAAGAGGGCGATGAGTGTGGTCAAGATTGGTTCCCTCCGTGGGTCGCCGCGCAGCCGCGGCGGCCGGAAGAGTACCGGAACGAGGGCGGTGGGCGGTGCCCTCCTGTTGCCGAATGTCGGCGCCGCCGTTGGGACCGCTGATCCCCGAAGGTCCCTCAGCACGACGGTGGCCGGTCGCGCCCTCCCCGGCGACGACCGACCACCGTGCCCTCGTGGGCGACCAGGCTCAGTACGAGTAGCCCGAGCCGCCGGCGTCGTTCGAGCCGCTGTCCGCCGGCGGTGCGACCGCCTTCGGCGTGCCCTTGGGCAGGCAGCTCAGGTTCTTCTTGCCGTCCGGCTGGACCACGAACCAGGTGCCACCGACAGCCTGGCCCTTCCACTGGCCGGGCTTCTTGTCACCGATGTAGCGGTAGACCGGCCAGCCGCCGACGGTGAGCTGACGGGTGCCGTCCTGCCGGGTCACGCTGCCGACCTTGTCGTCCGAGACGCCGGTGAGCTCCGGGTTGCCGTCGGTCAGTGCCGGAGGCCACACCTCGGCGCACTTGTCGACACAGTTCGACGACGGCGGGTCGGCGGTGTCCTTGTCGAAGCGGTACAGGATCCAGCCGTCCTGGTCGGTCACGACCTTGCCCATCCGGGCGACACTCTTGCCGACCAACTTCTCGGTCAGGTCGACGTCCGCGGGCGGGGCGTCGGCGGCGGGCGCCTCCGGGGAAGCCGAGGCCTCAGGTTCAACCGTCGCGGTGGGCTCGGCCGCGGCGACGGCGACCGGCTCGGCCGCGCTCGAGTTCGCCCCGTCGTAACCTGCGGGAGCGCAGGCCGTTAGTGCGACCATCGCGCTCGCGACGATGACGGTCCGCTTCATCTGTGCCACGTGCCCTCCTCATTCTTGACAGTTCACCCATAGGTACGGCGGGCGGGCTGTCAAGGTTGAAGTAGTAACAGTGGTCAATTTCACGTAAACCGATTGAACCGTTTTCGGCCGCCGTGCGTACGCCCCCGCGAGGGACCCTTTGTGTGACGACAGATCGGCGCCGGTCATTGTGACAATGACCGGCGCCGATGCGGTAGGCGCGCTTACATGGGTACGGTGACCAGCGGACTCGCCACGCCGTTGGCATCCACCGACTGCACCTGGAGCTGCTTGATGTCCTTCGGCAGAGCCGACGTCGAGGCGCTCAGTTCGAGACCCTGCGGCCGGTTGTTGGTGCCATAGCCGCCCTCCGGGACCGACCAGGTCGAGATGACCTCGGTGGTGGCGTTCTTGCGTACCACCACCAGTCGGCAGACGCGTGGGCCGGGCAGCTTCCGCAGGCTGAAATTGATCCGGGTGCCGTAGTCCTTGGTCACCAGGAACATGGTGGTCTGCACACCGGTGGTCGGGTCGGTCGCCTCGACCTGGTCGCCCTCCACCTCGGTGCCGCCCACACCCGGGCCGCTCGGCGCGGCCGTCGGCACGCTCGTCGGCGGGTCGTTGGGCGCGCTCGGGGTCGACCCGGCGAGCACTCCCGGCGGTTGCTCGCTGCCGGTCACGCTGACGAAGCCGTACCCGGTCAAACCGCCGAAGACCACCACCGCGGCGGCCGTCGCGAGCATGTGACGAAACCGGGTACGCCGCCGGTCGGCCCGGACCGCGCCGAGTGTCCGGTCCAGCAGTGCCGGGTCGGTCGCCGTCTGCTCCAGCGCCATCATCGTCTCGCCGTCGATGTCGGAGAGCAGCCCGACGACCGGCACCATCGTCTCCAACTCGGCCGCGCACGCCCAGCAGGTGGCGAGATGCTCCTCGAACCGCTCAGTGTCCTGCTCGTCGAGCACACCGAGCGCGTACGCCGCGACGTCCATGTGGTCCGGCCGGCTCATTCTGTCACCCCCCGCTCCTGCAGAGCCGTGCGCAGCGCGCGCAGCGCGTAGTAGACCCTCGACTTGGCGGTGCCGAGCGGCAGGCCCAACTCCTCGGCGGCCTCCGGCACCGTCCGCCCCCGGAAGTACGTCGAGATCAGGATCTCCCGGTGCGACTGACTGAGCGTACGCAGCGCGTCCGCCACCGTCATGGTGCGTAGCACCCGGTCGGTGCTGTCCGCCTCGGTGAACGCGGTGAGGTCCCGGTCGTACGTCTCCGGCGGCCGGGCCTCCTGGCTGCGGTGCTCGTCGATGGCTATGCGGCGGGCCACCGTGACCAACCACGGCCGCAGCGAACCCTGGCCCTGGGTGCCCAGGCGGTGCGCGTTGCGCCAGGCCCGCAGCAGCGTCTCCTGGACGATGTCCTCCGCGCGCTGCCGGTCCCCCCCGGTGAGACGCATGACGAACATCAGCAACGGGCCGGCGTGTTCGGCATAGAGCTGACGGATCAACTGGTCGGAGTGGCTGGCCTCGGTTGTCGTCGCCTGATGGCGCCCGGGCGCCGGTCGCGGCGTCACCGGACCATTCTGGCGAGGCGTCGCCCGCGCGTCGACCCCTCGGGCAGACGAGGTTGACCGTGACGAGGGTCGCGCCGACAACCAGTCAGCGCGTACCGCGTCGCCATGCCAACCGGCCGCCACCGCGTGCATGCAGACCTCCGGGATGTCCGTGACCAACGCCGGCCCACGAGGTGGGCCGCCCGGTGGTACGCAACGCCCGCCCCGGCGGATCAACAAACGACGAAAAAACTTCCCCGCCGCTGTCGAGTGGACGGTCAGCGCCGTACCGAGAACAGCCCTGGCGGTGGTGGATCGGAGCCGGTCGCGTCGGCGTCCCGCACGACCTGCGCGCCACCGACGAAGCGGTCCAGCTCGTCGCCGGCCACCACCCGGCCGGGGAACCAGTCGCCGGCAGCGCGTCTGGTCAGCTCCGGCACCGGTGGTGTGGACCGTCCGGCGACCAGCACCAGATTCCCGTACCGGCGCCCACGCAGCACCGCCGCGTCCCCGACCAGACAGGCCTGCGGCAGCACCGATCGGACAGTGGCGACCTGCCCACGGGCGTGCCGCAGCGGCGGGCCGTCGGCGAGGTTCGCCAGGTACCAACCAGCGGGGCGGAGCACCCGGGCCACCTCGGCGGCGTACTCCACCGACGTGAGGTGGGCCGGCGTACGCGCACCGGCGAACACGTCGGCGACCACCACGTCGTAGCTGGCCTCCCGGGTGGACGCCAGCACCGCCCGGGCGTCCTCCACCCGGACCCGCAACCGGGCGTCGGACGGCCACGGCAACGCCCGACGGACCAGCTCCACCAACGCACGGTCCACCTCGGACACCCGCTGGGTCGACCCGGGTCGGGTGGCGGAGACGTACCGGGGCAGGGTCAGCGCTCCGCCACCCAGATGCAGCACCCGCAGCGGCTCACCGGCTGGTGCGATCAGGTCCACGGCGGCGGCCAACCGCCGCACGTACTCGAACTCGAGGTGGGTGGGGTCGGTCAGGTCGACGTGTGACTGCGGCGCGCCGTCCAGCAGCAGCGTCCACGAGCCGGCCCGGTCCGGAGCCGGGACGAGCTCCGCCAGCCCGGTGTCCACCTGCTCGACCACCCGGTCACCCGCCCGCTTACGCCCCATCGGAACCAGTGTCCGCGCTCATCGGGCGGCGCGGGCCGCGGCGGTCAACGCACGGTGCAGCAGCCGGGAATCACCGAGCAGGGCCCGCAGCCGGCGCTCCAGGCCGGCGATCGGGATCAGGTTCTGCGGGGCCCGCGGATCCTTGTACGGGGTGGAAGCGAAGCGCGGCAGGGTCACCAGCGACAGGTCGGCCAGCTCGATCGCCGCCTCGACGGGCAGGTCGGCGGAGCACTCCACCCGAACGACGCCCGCCCACGGCGCGCCGATCGCCACCGGCAGCCGCAAATACCACGACCAACCACCCCAGGCGGTGCCGAGCCGGAACACCGGGGAGCGCTCACCCGACGCCATACCCGTCACCACCGCGGTCAGCCGGGCATCCAGGTACTGACTGTGCTGCGTCTTGATGTAGCCCAGGGTGCGCGGCAGCTGCCGACGACTGCGCAGCGGGCCGTCCACCACCAACAGGTCACCGTCGACGCGGGCGGCGTCGGACACCGCCACCTCCAACGCGGTCAGCGGGCCCTGCACGGCGGCCGGCAGCTTCGCCAGCTCACCGGTGCCACCCACCCGGTGCACCGGGTAACGGATCGCACCCGCCACCACATCCTGCGCCGACGGGCTCGCGGTGAACAGGCCCCGACCGACCCGGGTGCCCGCCAGCTGCGCCGCACCCCGCCCCAGGTCACACCGGACCACCCCGGCCGCGTACGAGGCGGCCAACCCGGGGAACGACAGGCCGTCGGTCTCCGCCGTCCAGATGCTCGCGTCGATGCGGCGAACCCCGTCGACCAGCAACACCACGTCGGGTGCCCGCACCCCGGGGCGTACCCCGATCGCCCGCCAGTCCACGGCGGGCAACTCCACATCCGCGTCGACCTGGGCGCTGCTCGGCGCGGCCGGCCCGGCGGCGGACGCCTCGAAGGACGCCCCGTACGCCGGATCCCACGAATCCACGAAGAACGCGGCGTCAGTCACCGGCCCGTCCGCTCCACGCGCGCGGACCGGGCATCCTTGCGCACCTCGAAGCGGACCGGGATCCGCTCGGCCAACGCCGGCACGTGGGTGACCACCCCGACCATCCGATCGCCCCGGGCCGCCAGGTTTTCCAGGGTCGCCGCCACCGTGTCCAGGGTGGCGGCGTCGAGCGTGCCGAAACCCTCGTCCAGGACGATCGACTCCAGGCTCGCCGCCGTGGTGGACATCCCCGCCAACTGCTCGGAGAGCGCCAACGCCAGCGCCAGCGACGCCTGGAACGTCTCACCCCCGGAGAGGGTGCGCACGCCGCGACGCAGCCCCGCGTCGTGGTGGTCGACCACCACGAACTCGCCCTTGTCGTGCACCAGCTCGTACTGCCCGGAGGACAACTCCCGCAGGATCCCCGACGCGCCGTCGACCAGCAGGTCCAACGCCTCGGCCAGCAACCACCGCTCGAAGTTGTTGGCCCGCAGGTGCCCGGCGAGCGCACGCGCCACCTGCGCCTCCCGCTCGTGCCCCGCCCGCTGCTCGCGCAACGTCCCGGCCTGCTCGCGACGCTCGTGCAGCCGCCGCCGGTCGGCGTCGGCCCGCTCCACCGCCACTGTCGCCGCGTGCACCGGGTCGTCCCCGACCGGCACGTCGGCGGCGGCGAAGATGCCCGCGATGGCCCGCTGCACCCCGTCGGCCACCGACTCGGCCTCCGCCACGGCGGCGGCCCGACCGGCCCGCTCGGCACGGCGGCGGTCCGCCTCGGTGGTCGCCCACCGGGTCAGCGCCGCCCACGCGGCAGCCACGTCGTCCCGGTCTGTCGCCGGTGGGCCGAACCGGGCCAACCCGTCACGGGCGGTGTCGAAGGCCCGCCACGCCGCCCGCAGCCGCTCCTCGGCGGCGTCCACCCCGGCCCGAGCCTGCCGAGCGGTCTCGCGGCCGGCCCGGACCGCGGTTGCCGCCTCCTCCAGCGCGCGCCGCAACCGGGCGTGCTCGGCCAACTCCCGCCGCAGCACGGCCGGTTCGGCCGCGCCGGAGAGCTGCCCGTCCAGCTCGGCCAGCCGGGTCTCCATCTGCTCCTGCCTGGCTCGCGCCTGCACCAGCAGCCGCTCCAGCTCCCGCGCCGCCGTGTCCCGCTCCTGAACGGTCGCCTGCGCGGCCTTGGTAGCGGCCCGCGCGGCCTTGCCCGCCGCCGTCGCGGCGGCCACCGCCGAATCGGCCGGCACCGCGGGCACCTCGGCCACCGGCTGCTCGCACACCGGGCACGCCGCACCGGCATGCAGGTGCACCCGCAGGCTTACCGCCAGGTCGGTGGCCTTCGCCTCCTCGTGCGCCCGGAAGGCCGCCTCCAGCTCGGCGTCGGCCCGCTCGGCGGCCACCCGTGCGGCGGCCAACGCCGCCACCGCAGCGGCATGCTCGTCATTCGCCGCGCGCACCGTCGCCCGGACCGTGTCGGCCTCGCCGGACAGCCGATCCCGATCGTCGTACGCCCGCAGTTGCAGTCGCAGCGCGCTCTCGTCACCGGCGGCGGCCAGCTCGCCGCGCAGCTTGTCCTCCCGCTCCTCGGCCAGCGACACCCCGTTCGCCGCGGCCTCGGCGTCGGCCCGCGCCGCGGCGACCGCGCGAGCGACCTCGGCCACCCCAGCGGGCGCACGCACCCCGGTCAGCACGGTCAGCTCGTCGTCCAGCGCGGTCAGTGCCGCCGCGGCCTCCCGTGCGGTGACCCGGGCAGCCGCCAGCTCCGGCACCGCCTCGGCCACCGCGGCCGCCAGCTCGGCCATCCGCTCCACCCGGGCGTCGGCCTCGGCCAACGCCTCGTCGTCCACGCCGGTCAACCCGGCGAGCACCTGGTCGACCGCCTCCAGCCGGGCCTCTGCCTGCGCGGCGCGCGCCGTCGCCTTCTTCTGCACGTCCTCGTAGACGCCGAGGCCCAGCAGGTTGACCAGGATCTGTTGCCGCGTCGCCGGCTTGGCGTGCAGGAAGTCGGCGAACTGCCCCTGTGGCAGCACCACACAGCTGGTGAACTGCTCGTACGGCAGCCCGACCGCCTCCAGCACCGCCTGCTCCATCTCGGCGGGAGTGCCGGCCACCACCTCGCCGAGGTCGTCCGGGCTCAACCCGGTGTCCAGTTTTGTCACGTCGAAGCCGGCCGGCATCAGCTGCAACCCGGCGTTCGCGGTCTTCACGTTGCCCCGGCCGTCCCGGCGGACCACCCGGGTCGCCACGTAACGGGCGCCGCCGGACTCGAAGACCAACCGCACCCGCGCCTCGGTCGCCGACGGCGCGAGCGCGTTCGCCAACCCTCGGGCGCCACCCCAGCGGGGCACCATGCCGTAGAGGGCGAAGCAGATCGCGTCCAGCACTGTCGACTTGCCCGAACCGGTCGGGCCGATCAGCGCGAAGAAGTCGGCGTCGGTGAAGTCGACTGTGGTCTCGTCCCGGAAGACCGTGAACCCGGCCATGTCCAACCGCATCGGACGCATCAGTGCTCGACCTCCTCGAAAAGCTCGTCGAAGAGCTCCCGGACACCCTCGTCGGCGTGGCCCCGGCTGTCCAGGTAGTCGGCGAACAGCTCCCGCGGCGAACGCCCCGAACGCTGGGCGATGCGAGCGCCGCTGCCGGGCGCGGCCAACAGCTCCGGGTCGATCCGGATCTCCAGGGCCCGGGGGAGCAGCTCCTGAATTTCCTCGCGCAGGCCGGCGCGGGGCTGCTCCCGCACGTACACCCGCAGCCACGCGTCCGGTGCCTCGATCTCGGCGAGCTGAGCCAGGGTGCCCCGCACCGTGCGCAGCGCGCTCGCCGCCGTCACCGGCACCTCCCGCACCCGGGCGGCGGTGCTGGCCGTCACCTCGACCATCGTCACCGAGGGGATGTTCTCCTGCTCACCGAAGTCCACAGCGAGCGGACTGCCGCTGTACCTCACCGGGCAGGGGCCCGCGACCCGCTGCGCCCGGTGCAGGTGACCCAGCGCCACATAGTGCGCGGTGGCCGGGAAGACGGTGGCCGGAACGGCGTAGCCCAACACGGTGTGCGCGTCGCGCTCGCCACCACCGGTGGCCGCGCCGGTCACCGTCAGATGCGCGGTGACCAGGTGCACCCGGTCCGGCTCGGTGAAACCCTCGGTCAGTCGCCCCAGCACCCGGCCCAGGTGGTCGGCGTACGTCTGGTTGGTCTCCGCGGCGGTCAGCTCGTACATCTCCAACGCGCGCACCGCGTACCGCTGGGACAGGAACGGCAACGCGGCCAACCGCCACCGCTCGCCACCGGCGGTGGTGCCGTCGATGAGGTGCTCGTCCGGGTTTTCCCGCACCCCGCCGCGCAGCGTGATGCCGGCGGCATCGGCCCACGGGCGCAGCGCGTCCAGCGCCGGGCCGTTGTCGTGGTTGCCGCCGATCGCCACCACGTCCGCGCCGGTCCGCCGTAGCGCCGTCAACGCCCTGGTGACCAGGCGGGTCGCCTCCGAGCTGGGCGCGGCGGTGTCGTAGAGGTCACCGGCGACGATCACCAGATCCGGCTGTTCGGCACGGGCGATCTCGATCACCCCGGCCAGCACGGCCTTGTGCTCGTCGGCCCGGGACTGCCCCTTGAGCACCTTTCCCACGTGCCAGTCGGAGGTGTGCAGGATCTTCATGGCTGTGCCGGCCCCTAGCTAGAACGGGATGTCGTCGTCGGTGCCGCCGCCGGAGCCCACCACGGCGAACGGGTCGGCGGACTGGGTGATCGAGCGCAGCGTCTCCGATGGTGCCCGGCCCGCCTCGGAGACCCGGGTGGCCCAGGCCGGGAACGGGAACTCCAGGCAGAGCGGCACCGGGATGTCCGGCTGGTTGACGAACATGGTGCCCGGCTTGGCCAGCAACGCCCGTTGGCGCTGCGCGGGCGGCAGGAAGCCGTACTCCGGGCGGGACGCCTCGGCCGGGTCGAGCCGGCCGACCACCCGGATCGCCGAGTTGGTGACGATCCGCCGCTCCACCTCGCTCGCCGTCTGCTGCGCGCCGATCAGGATCACCCCGAGCGAGCGGCCCCGCTCGGCGATGTCCAGCAGGACCTCCTTGATCGGCGAGGAGCCCTCCCGGGGGGCGTACTTGTTGAGCTCGTCGAGGACGACGAAGAGCAGCGGCTTGGCGGTGCCGGACTTCTCCTTGCGCTCGAACTCGCTCTTGAGCGTCACACCCACCACGAACCGCTGCGCGCGGTCGGGAAGGTTGTGCAGGTCGACCACAGTGACCTGGGCCGACTCGCTCGTGTTGATCGAGTGGGGGCGGCGGGTGGCGAGGTCGCCACGGATCAGCCGGGCCAGGTCCTTCTTGCTGCCGATCAACCGCCGGGCGAACGCGTTGACGGTGCCCAGCCCCACCGCGCTGCCCGCCCAGTCCGAGCGGGTCTCGTCGTCGTTGAGCTGATCGACGATGTGGTCGACCAGATCGCCGTAGGAGCCGAGGCGGACCCCGTCGATGCTCACCCCGCCGTCGGCGGGCTGGGCGTAACGGGCCAGGTGTGCGGCCACCGAGTGGACCACCATCGTGTACTGCTGGCGCTCGTCGTCGGCGTCGGCGAAGACGTACGGCAGCAGGCGGTCGGTGCAGAACTCGCTCAGCGTCCAGTAGAACGCGTCCACCCCGGTGAGCCGACTGCTCACATCCGGCGTGCCGGCCGAGTCGCCGACCCGCGGTGGGGCGTACACCCGCACGTCGGGGAAGGCGCCTGCGCTCAACCCGAGCTTCGCGTACGCCGCGCGGGTGGGCTCGTCGAGGCGGGTGTTGGGGTGGTCCAGGAAGAGCAGATCCTCACCCTTGACGTTGAAGATCAACGCCTTGGCGTTGACCGCGTCGCCGCCCAGCACCCCGGAGCGGAACACCGAGTAGAGCAGGAAGGTGGCGAAGCTGGTCTTGGTGGCCACCCCGGAGATGCCGGAGATCGAGACGTGCGCGCCCCGACTGCCGTCGAGGAAGTCGGCGTTGAGGTAGACCGGCACCCCGTCGCGACCCATCCCCATCGGGATGCGCCGCTCCATCCGGTCGAAGTGCAGCGCGCGCGCCCGGGCGTCACCCTCGGCCCGGTGCACCACCGCGCCCGGGGTCGGCGGCACGTAGAGCTCCGGATCGACCCGGGTGGTGGTGACCTCGGCCGCCTCCTGCACCTGGGCGGGCAGCGTGCCGTCAGCGATGGCGAACACGTCGGACTCGAACTGGGCGCCCTCGTGGCGTGCGCGGACCTGGGTGACCACCCCGGCGATCGTCACCGGCTCCCGGTCCGGCAGCTCCCGTCGCGTGACCACCACGTCGTCGAGCTGGAGGTAACTGCCGGGCGCCACGGCCGTCCAGAACTGCAACGGGGTGGCGTCGGCGGTGCCCAGCACCCGCCCGACCGCCTCGCCAGGGCTGTCGAGGTCGGCGTCGGTCATCGGGCGACTCGGGTCGCTCGGGCATCACGGTCGGCGCGCATGCCCTGCATCCTGCCCGAGGAGTACGACAGGTCGCCACGCGACGCGTCGGACGACACCATGCGCCGTCACACTCATGACGCTGGGTGCTCGAGCGAGCGCATGAGGTGGGCGGGAGTCGTGTTGGCGTGCACCGCGCGAGGTCGGACTCAACTCCCGGGGCACCGGTCGCGTTACCTAGGCATGGAGCACGTATGAATGACGACTTCGGCGCCTTCGTCGCGACGAGCGGCTCGCGACTGCTCCGCTTCGCCGTACTGATCACCGGGCAGCGGGCGGACGCCGAGGACCTGCTGCAGGAGGTGCTGGAGCAGGCGTACCCGCGCTGGCACGTGGTCCGGCAACGGCAGCCGGAGGCCTACCTGCGTCGCGCGATGACCAACAGGTTGGTCAGCCGGTGGCGCTCACCGTGGAACCGACGTCGGGTCGCCGGTCTTCCGGACGCGATACCGCAGCAGGATGAGATGACCCGGGTCGACGACCGGGAGTTGCTGCTGACGGCACTGCGGGAGCTTCCACCGCGGATGCGGGCGGTGGTGGTGGTCCGGTACTGGCTTGGCTTCTCCGAGGCGGAGGCTGCTGCCGAACTGGAGTGTTCTGTGGGCTCGGTGAAGAGCCAGGCTTCCCGTGGTCTGCACCGCCTGCGGGTGCGACTGGAGGCGGCCGGTGTTCCCCCACTCGACCTCGACCTCGCGGAGGAGAACCATGCGTGACCACGAGGTGGCCGCCCTGCTCGACCACGCCGTCGCGACCGTGGAGCTGCCACCCGGTCTCGCCCAACGGGTCGTCACGGGAAGCCGGGCGCGCCGCCGTCGGCGTCTGCTGCTCTCTGCCGGCATGGTGGCCGTGGTGGTCGCCGCCGGGGCCCTGCTGCTCCCGCACCTGGGGCCGGCCGGTAGCGAGGGCGGGGGCGCCGGGCCGATCGCCGGTGCCGGGGTTCCGGCCGGGATCGTCGGCCCCGACGGTCGACCGGTGACGCAGGCGCAGGTCGTGGCTGTCGGCCGGGTCGGTACGGAGACGCTCGTGCTGATCCGGCGCGAACCGCGCGCCGAGGAGCGGGTCGCCGGGGGACAGGCGGTCGAGGTCCTGACCGCCCCGGACGTGGGCGAACCGCGCCGGTTGCTCGACCACCTCTCGTACGACCTGGCCTGCGTCGACGGTGACGTGGTCTGCGCGGCCGTCCGATCCGCCGGCAGTGGGTTGGGCGTTGCCGTGGCCCGTCGCTCCGGGAGCCGGCTCTACGTCCTGGTCCAGGCGCCTCAGGGGCGTACCGTCGAGGTCGTCGCCAACGGCGTGCCGCATCCGCTCGGCGCGGCGCCGCGGGGCGCGGTTGTCGAGGTGGTCGCCGCCGAGCCGTACGAAGAGGTGCAGGTCTGGGCGAGCACCGAGGACGGCCGGCGATACCAGATCCCGTGGGCTCCCGGGGCGGTGCTCATCGACTGAGATCTCACGGACGGGCGTGGCGGAGCAGGAGCACGCCGTCCTCGGCGGCGAGCACGTGGCGCAGTGGCAGGTGCCGGGGTGGTGCGGCGTCGCCGGCGGTGATTCGGCCGGGGCCGGGGCCGGCCAGCAGCGGCGAGACGGTGAGGCACAGCTCGTCCACCAGGTCGGCGGCGGTGAGCGCGCCGAACAGGTGTGGGCCGCCCTCACAGAGCAGTTGGGTGAGCCCGCGGCGGTGCAGCTCGGCGAGACCGGCGGCCAGGTCGACCCGCTCGGCGCCGCAGCGCAGCACGTCGGCGACGTCGGTCAGCCCGGGCGGCGGATCGGCGTCGGCGTGGGTGAGCACCACCGGGCGGGTCGGCGCGTCGGCGAAGGCGGCCTGCGCCGGGTCCAGGTCGAGCGAACCGGAGACGACCACCAGCGTCGGGTACTCGGCCAGCCCGTTGGCACGGCGCCAGGCGCGGCGGCGCTCGTTGAGCCGGACCGCCCGGTACTCCTCGTGGCGGAGTGTGCCGGCGGCCACGACCAATGCGTCGCAGGCCATCCGCAGCAGGCCGAACACCCGCTTGTCCGGCTCGCCGGAGAGCCCGGCGGAGTAGCCGTCAACGGTGACCGCGCCGTCCAGGCTGGCCACGAAGTTCATCCGCAGGCGGGGCTTGTCGGCGCGGCCGTAGAGGGCGGTCAGCGCGGCGTCGTCGAGCGGCTGCGTCGACGGCTCGGGCCAGAGCCGTCGGATCGGAATTCCGACGGTCATTCGCCGGCCGGACCGGTGACCGGAGGGGTGGGTTCGGCGGTACGGTGCTGGCAGTCGCACCAGTTCCGGCCCGGGCAGTCGTCGTGTCGCCGGGCCCGGCACGCTCGGCAGATCATGCTCGCAGCCTAAGCCGCGGGAGGACAGGACAGCATGGCGCGTCAGATCTTCCAGCTGAAGATGTCTCTCGCCGGGACCCGCCCGCCGGTGTGGCGTCGGGTGCTCGTGCCGGCCGGCTACACGCTGGACCGGCTGCACCGGGTGGTGCAGCACGCGATGGGTTGGCGGGACTGCCACCTGCACTCCTTCGAGATCGACGCGGTGCAGTACGGCGAGCCGGACCCGGACGGGGAGTTGGCGTTGCACGACGAGCTGGACGTGCGGCTCGACGCGGTGCTCGGCAAGGGCAGCCGGTTCTCCTACACGTACGACTTCGGCGACTGGTGGGAGCACGACCTGGTCGTGGAGGACGCGTTGACGGCCGACCCCGAGGAGCGGTACCCGGTCTGCCTGGCCGGCGAGCGGGCCTGCCCGCCGGAGGGTGTCGGCGGGCAGTTGGGCTACCAGGCGCTCCTGGAGGCCCTGGACGACCAGACCGCCCCGGCCGACCTCGCCAGCCCTCGTCAGGCGATCCTGCGTGACTGGGCGGGTCCGACCTTCGACCCGTCCCGCTTCGACCCCACCCGCGCGACCACCC
>NZ_QGSY01000166.1 GCF_003857035.1 Micromonospora arida | reverse complement strand
CGGTGAAACCTCGTTGCGCGTACGCGTCGGTCACGGCGGCGGCTACCGCGTCGGCACGGTCGGCCTCGATCAGCGCGAGCACGCAGCCGCCGAAGCCACCGCCGGTCATACGAGCGCCCAGCGCGCCGGCCGCCAACGCTGCCTCGACCGCGGTGTCGATCTCCGGCACGGTGATCTCGAAGTCGTCGCGCATCGAGACGTGGGAGGCGGTCAGCAGCGGGCCGATGTCGCGGACCCGGGCGGCGCGGAGCAGCGCCACCGTGTCCAGTACGCGCTGGTCCTCGGTCACCACGTGCCGGACCCGTCGCCGGGTCTCCTCGTCGTCGAGCCGCGCCAGTGCGGCGTCGAGTTGGTCGATGCCCACGTCGCGCAGGGCGGTGACACCGAGCGCACTGGCCCCGGCCTCGCAGGAGCGACGGCGGGCCGCGTACTCCCCGTCGGCGTGGCGGTGCGGTGCCCGGCTGTCGATGACCAGCACAGCCAGCCCGTCGGCGTCCAGGTCGAACGGGATGTGCTCGACCGACTCGTCGCGACAGTCCAGGAAGAGTGCGTGCCCGGCGCGGCAACGGATGGCCGCGGACTGGTCCATGATCCCGGTCGGCGCGCCCACGTAGACGTTCTCCGCCCGTTGCGCCAGCCGGGGTTGCAGTTCCGGGGCGAGCTCCAGTTCGCCGAGGTCGAGCAGGGCAGCCAGCACGGCCGACTCCAGCGCGGCCGAGGAGGAGAGCCCGGCGCCCAGCGGCACGTCGGAGGCGATCGCCAGCCGGGCGCCCGGCACCGGGTGACCGGCCTCGCGCAGCGCCCAGACCACACCCGCGACGTACGCGCCCCAGCCGGTGACCCGACCCGGCTCGGCGACGTCGTCCGCGCCGAAGGTGATCGCCTCGCCGGAGAGCTCGGACCAGGCCGTCCAGTGCTCCCCGTCCTGCCGGTCGGCCGCGACGACGGTGCGCATCGGCAGCGCGAACGGCAGCACGAAGCCTTCGTTGTAGTCGGTGTGCTCACCGATCAGGTTGACCCGCCCAGGGGCCGCCCAGCGGCCGGCAGCCTCGGCACCGAACTGCGCGGAGAAGCCGGCCGCAGCCCGCTCGGCGACGGCACCGCTCGGGTGGGTCATGACTGCCCCAGGACGTGCGTGCGGTAGAACGCCCAGGCATCCCCGACCATGTCGTGCAGGGTCGGCTTCTGCGGCACCCAGCCCAACTCGTCGCGGGCCAGTGCGGACGATGCCACCAACTCGGCCGGGTCGCCCTCGCGGCGCGGCGCGACCTCGACGGGCAGTTGGTGCCCGGTGACCTCGCGGACCACGTCGACGACCTGCCGGTTGGTGAAGCCGTTGCCGTTGCCCAGGTTGTAGATCCGGTGCTGACCGCCGGTGGCCGCGTCCAGCGCCAGCAGATGCGCGCGGGCCAGGTCGGCGACATGGATGTAGTCACGGACGCAGGTGCCGTCCACGGTGGGGTAGTCGTCCCCGAAGAGCTGGAGCTTCTCCCGCCGGCCGGCGGCGACGTCCAGCGCGATCGGGATCAGGTGCGTCTCCGGGTCGTGCCGCTCGCCGAGCGTGATGTCGCCGTCGAGGTGGGCGCCGGCCACGTTGAAGTAGCGCAGCGACACGGCGGCCAGCCCGTGCGCGATCGCCTCGGAGGTGAGTGCCATGTCGACGGCGAGTTTGGTGGCGCCGTACGTGTTGGTGGGTGCCTTGACCGCGTTTTCGGTGATGGGCAGCTCGGTGGGGTTGCCGTAGACGGCGGCGGTGGAGGAGAAGACCATCCGCGGCACGCCGGCGGCCCGGACCGCGTCGATCAGGGCGAGCGTGCCGATGGTGTTGTTGTGCCAGTACAGCTCCGGCTTGACCATCGACTCGCCGGCGGCGATCAGGGCGGCGAAGTGCAGCACTCCGTCGAACCCGGCGTCCGGGGTGACGACCTGGGCGGCGTCGTGGATGGACGCCTCCACGTGGGTGGCGTCCGGGGCGAGGGCCTCGCGGTGGCCGGTGCGCAGGTCGTCCAGGATGACCACCTGGTGACCCGCGTCCAGCAGCATCCGGGTCACCACGCTCCCGATGAAGCCGGCGCCCCCGGTGACGAGCAGTTTCACGTCGTTGCCTCCTGCCTGGCCCGCCCGGGACGTGGCCCTTCGGTGATCACACTAGGGCGGTGGCCGGCGCTCTCGCCGTCGCCACCGTCAACCCATTCCATCATAATCTCTCACGATTAAACAGAGCCGAACATCTGTGCGCCGCTCCGCCTGATCCCCGGTGCGGTGGGCCCACGGTGTCTACCATCTCTGTCATGCGGGAAGCGGCCCGTACCGGGCTCCGGCGACACGCGCGGGCACACCCCCGCCGCGACCCTGGCCCGCTCGCCCGGGCCGTCGCCCGGGTGCTGGTTCGCGCCGCGGATGGCGCCACCCGACTCGTCACCGATCTGCTCGGCACCGGTCCGACGGCCGGCCGGGAGCACATCTCCGAGGCCGATCTGCGGGACCTGGTCGCGGCGAACACGGTGCTCGACCCGGACGAGCGGCGGATCATCGACGAGGTCCTGGTGGCCGGTGCCAGTCTGATCCGCGAAGTGATGATGCCGCGCACCGAGGTGGTCTTCCTCCCGGCGCGGCTGAGCATCGTCGAAGCCGCCCGACTGGTCCGCGCCGAAACGCACACCCGTTACCCGGTCACCGACGGCACGCACGACGACGTGGTCGGCTTCGTGCACCTCCGTGACGTACTGCTGCGCCCGGACGCCGACCCGTGCGTCACCGTCGGCGAGTTGGCCCGGGAGGTGAAGCGGCTCCCGGGCAGCAAACGGGTGCTCGCCGCGCTGACCGAGATGCGCCGGGAGGGTCAGCACCTCGCGGTGGTGGTCGACGAGTACGGCGGCACGGCCGGGATCGTCACCCTGGAGGACCTCATCGAGGAGTTGATCGGTGAGATCCACGACGAGTACGACGCCACCCCGGACCCGGTGCACGCCGGCCTGCCCGCCGTGGTGGACGGCCGCCTCAACCTCGCTGACTTCGCCGAGCGGACCGGGGTGGCACTACCCGCCGGACCGTACGAGACGGTGGGCGGGTTCGTCATGGCCGCGCTGGGCCGGCTTCCGGTGACCGGCGACGAGGTGCCGGTGCCGGGTGAGCCCGCCGAGGTCGGCGCGCCCGATCCGGCCGAGCTGCCGGCCGGCTGGCTGCTGCGGGTGCTCACCTTGGACGGCCGCCGGGTGGCCCGACTCGCCGTCTCCGCCGCCCGCACCGAGCAGCACCGCGAGCAGAGCACCGAGCAGCACCGCGAGCAGAGCACCGAGCAGCACCGTGAGCCGAGCACCGGGTCGGGGCGCGAGCAGAGCACCGAGCCGGGCACCGGGCGGCGCCGCCAGTACGACGCCGCGCCGGCCTCGGCTGGCGGCCCCGAGCCGGCCCGGGAGGCGGTGACGGGGCAGCACCGCCGGGTATCGGTCGGTCCGACGCGCCGGGTCGGCGCGGGCGAACCACGCGAGGTCAACACCCCGGCACCGGCGGGCCGGAGCCGACCCGCCGGCCCGTCATGACGGACCGGGTTGCTTGCTGACAGAATTATCGCCATGTCCGACGTTCCCGCCCGGCCCCGCGTCTTCTCCGGCATCCAGCCGACAGCCGACTCGTTCCACCTCGGCAACTATCTCGGCGCGGTGCGGCACTGGGTGGCGCTACAGGACACCCACGACGCGTTCTACTGCGTGGTGGACCTGCACGCCATCACCGCGGGGCATGATCCGGCGCTGCTGCGCCAGCGGACGCGGGTGGCCGCGGCCCAGCTCTTCGCGGTCGGGCTCGACCCGGAACGCAGCACCCTGTTCGTCCAGTCGCAGGTGCCCGAGCACCCGCAGCTGGCCTGGGTGCTCGGCTGCATCACCGGCTTCGGCGAGGCCAGCCGGATGACCCAGTTCAAGGACAAGTCGCAGAAGCAGGGCAACGAGCGGGCCAGCGTCGGGCTGTTCACCTATCCGGTTCTCCAGGCCGCCGACATCCTGCTCTACCAGGCCAACGCGGTCCCGGTCGGCGAGGACCAGCGCCAGCACCTGGAGCTCTCCCGGGATCTGGCCCAGCGCTTCAACTCGCTGTTCGGCGCGACCTTCACAGTGCCCGCGCCGCACATCGTCAAGGACACTGCCAAGATCACCGACCTGCAGGACCCGACCGCGAAGATGTCGAAGTCGTCGTCCTCGCCGGCCGGCATCATCGATCTGCTCGACGATCCGGCCCGGTCCGCGAAGAAGATCCGTTCGGCGGTGACCGACACCGGTCGGGAGATCGTCTTCGACGCCGAGACCAAGCCGGGCGTGTCCAACCTGTTGACCATTTACTCGGCGCTCAGCGGCCGCAGCATCGACGAGCTGGTGGCCGCGTACGCGGGCCGTGGCTACGGCGATCTGAAGAAGGAGCTGGCCGAGGTGGTGACGGACTTCGTCCGGCCGATCCAGGAGCGCACCCGCGGCTACCTCGACGATCCGGCGCAGCTGGACAAGCTGCTCGCAGCCGGCGCGGAGAAGGCCCGTGCGGTGGCCGCGACGACCCTGCGGTCCGCGTACGAGCGGGTCGGGTTCTTCCCGCCCGTACGCGGCGAGTAGCTCCGCGGTACAGGTGGACGGCTCGGTGGTCGGAGGGGCGGCGCGAAGCGTGGATCGCAGTGGCGGGATGCCGCCGACCGGCGACACCATCCAGATCGGCATCGCGGTGGACATCCCCGAGCCGTGGGGTGCCCTGCTCACCCGGCGGCGGGTCGAGGCCGGCGATCCGCTGGCGGTGCCCGCGCACGTGACGTTGCTCGGGCCCACCGAGATCCGGACGGCCAACCTGCCGGCGGTCGAGCGGCACCTGGCCGCCGTCGCCGCCGCGCACCTGCCGTTCACGCTGCACCTGAGGGGCACCGGCACGTTCCGTCCGGTCACCCAGGTGGTGTTCGTCGCGGTGGCCGCCGGGATCAGTGAGTGCGAGCTGCTGGCCGCGGCCATCGCCGCGGCGCCGGGCCTGCACCGCGAGCTCCGGTTCCCGTACCATCCGCACGTCACAGTGGCTCAGGACGTGGCACCGGAGGCCCTGGACAAGGTGTACGAGGATCTGGCCGACTTCTCCGCGATGTTCGAGGTCGACGGGTTCACCCTCTTCTCGCACAGCGGGCAGGCCAGGTGGCAGCCGCGTCGCGACTTCTGCCTCGGCGACTGAAGCGCCGGCGACGCGCCGGCCGGCGAGCATCGGAAGCCGGTTGCCCCTACAGCGGTGGGAGATCGGCGAGGATGATCGCGTGAACGTGATCGGCCGGATCGAGGCGGGCATCGACCGCTGGGTGAGCGCCGCGCGCCACCGGTCGGGGCTCTTTGATCATGTGTGGCGGGCCGGCGTGCTGTACGGCGAGGTGCTGGCCGGCCGGTTGGCCGCCGCCATCGCCTACTACGGCTTCTTCGCCGTGTTCGCCCTCGCCCTGGTGGCGTTCTCCATCTTCGGCGCGATCCTGGAGGACAACGACGAGGTCAGCGCGGCGGCGGCCGACTTCCTCAAGGAGAATCTGCCGTTCCTGGACGCCGAGCAGATCGCCAACTCCAGCGGCACCGTCGGTGTGGTCGGCCTGGTCATCCTGGTCTTCACCGGGATCGGTTGGGTCGAGGCCATCCGCTCCTCGCAGCGGTTGATGTACCAGCTCAACCAGCAGCCGGGCAATCTGGTGGTGCGGCGGCTCGTCGACCTGGGCGTGATGATCGGCGTCTTCGTGCTGCTCGGCGTCTCGGTCGCGGCGGTGGACGCGTTGGAGTCGCTGCTGCGTTTCCTGCTGCGCAGCACCGGGTCGGTGGGTCTGACCACCATCAGCGCGGTGCTCAGCGTGCTGGTCAACACCGTGCTCGCCACCGCGTTGCTGCTGGCCGTGCCCCGGCTGCGGATGAGCCGCTCCCGGCTGCGCCCGGTGGTGTTGCTGGTGGCGGTCGGCATCACGCTGCTGAACACCGTCGGGCGGTACTACGTGGTGCGGACCGAGCGGAACCCGGCGTACACAGTGGTGGCCGGCGCCGTCGGTCTGCTGCTCTACCTCTACCTGCTCAACCAGTTGGTGCTGTTCGGCGCGGCGCTCCTGGCGACCAGCAACAACGGCCGAGTGGTGGACCTGGCGGAGGCCCCCGCCCCGCCGAAGGGCGTCGACGAGGGCATCGACCCCGGTACGCCGGGCGGTGCGGGCTGATGACGGAAGGCGTACAGGTGCTGATCTCGGTCGACCCGGACTCGTCGGTGCCCCCGTACGAGCAGGTGCGCGTGCAGCTCGCCGAGCTGATCGGCGACGGCCGGTTGCCGGTGGGCAGCCGACTGCCCACCGTGCGGCAGCTCGCCGCCGACCTGCGGTTGGCCGCGAACACGGTGGCCCGCGCCTACCGGGAGCTGGAGGCGGCCGGGCTGTTGGAGACCCGGGGGCGCAACGGCACCTTCGTCGCCCCCGGACGGGACGACGCCGTCGACAGGTTGCAACGGGCGGCGGCCGGCTACGCGGCGGAGGCGGCCCGGCTCGGCGTGCCGCCGGCCACCGCGCTCGCCCTGGTCCGCGCCGCCCTGGACGCGGTCCGCCCCGGCTGACCGGCCGCTGATCGACCGTCGGACGGGCGATAACCGAGCAGAACGGCGTCGTGGCTCGCGTTCGCGGACCATGATGAGCCGGTGGGCGCACTCATGACACTGGACCTGCCGGCGGACTCACCCCTCCTCGGCCTGCCATGGATCATCACTTTCGGTCCGCTCGGTGATCTCGACGAGTGGGAGCCGGTGGTCTGTGGGCCGTACGAGCGACCGCACGCGTTGGCCCTGGCCGAGGCGGTGGTGGCCGAGGAGCAGTTGATGGCCGTGGTGGAGCCTTTGCTGCCGGCGCTGTCCGCCGACGAGATCCGCAGCGAGATCGCCGCCGCGCAGGTCGCCGCCGAGGACGAGGCCCGCCAGGTGGAGGGGGCCGACCTGTACGGGGACTTCGAGGACGTGATCGACGAGGAGTTGGACGCGGCAGCCGACGAGGCCGGCCACGGTGAGCCCGCCGAACCGCCGGACGAGGCGGAGGTACGCGCTGGCTTCACCCGGATCGCGGCCTTGCTCACCGCGAAGTGAGACGTCAGCGGGTCGGCGCGCGGTCCAGCACGCGGTGCCCGATCCGGTACCCCCGCCATCTACGGATCTAACCATCGGCGGCACACGGACACCGGCGCCACGCGGAGCGGACTCCGCGCGGCGCCGGTGGCACCTCACCCCCCACCACAAGGGGCCGGTAGCCCAGTCGCCCGTCGGCGCGGGGCACGACGAACGACCAGGTCGAGAACGAGTTACCCGTTCAGCGCCGTTCCAACCAGACTGCCGCGTCAATTGGCAGCAGCTGGCCGGAGCCCTGTTCGGTGAGCTCGTCGCTGGCGACGAGCGGCTGACCGTACCCGTCGATCAGGACCGGCGCGCCGCTGAGGTTGACCACGCAGGTCAGCACGGTCGCGCCGGAGGTGCGGGAGAAGGCCAGCACGCCCGGCTCGCTCTCCCGCCAGGTGACCCCGCCGGCGTCGAGGGCGAGCGCGGGATGAACGTGGCGGATCCGCAGCGCGGTCCGGTACAGCTCCAGGGTCGAGCCGGGCACGTCGGTCTGCGCCGTGACGGACAGCGCCTGCCAGAGCGCCGGGGCGGGGAGCCAGCTCAGTTCGCTGCCGGCCGGCCCGAAGCCGTACGGGGCCAACTCGCCGCTCCACGGGATGGGCACCCGGCAGCCGTCGCGGCTCTCGCCGGTGCGCAGGAACGCCGGATCCTGGCGCAGCTCGTCGGGGAGGTCGAGGACCTCCGGCAGGCCCAACTCCTCGCCCTGGTAGAGGTAGGCGCAGCCGGGTAGGGCGAGCATCAGCAGACTGGCGGCGCGGGCCCGGCGCAGCCCTTCGGCACCGTCGCCGTAGCGGGTAACGTGTCGCTGCTTGTCGTGGTTGGACAGCACCCAGGTGGTCGGCGCTCCGACGACTGTCGCCTCGGCCAACGCGGTGTCGATCACCTTGCGGAACGAGTCGGCCGACCAGGTGGCGTCGAGGAAGTCGAAGCTGAACGCCTGATGCAACTCGTCCGGGCCGATGTAGCGGGCCAGGCGCTGTGGCGTCTCGGCCCACGCCTCGGCGACCGCCATCCGGCCGCCCGGGTAGCTGTCCAGGATGGGTCGCCAGGCGCGGTAGATCTCGTGCACCTCGTCCTGGTCGAAGTACGGCAGGCGACCCTTGCCGAGCAGTTCGACCTGGCGCTGGCCGGTGGTCATCGAGCTGAAGCCGACGTCCGGCAGCCCTTCCGCCTTGATCATGCCGTGCGCCACGTCGATCCGGAATCCGTCGACGCCCCGGTCCAGCCAGAACCGCAGCACGTCCTCGAACTCGGCGCGGACCTCCGGGTGACGCCAGTTCAGGTCCGGCTGCGACGGGTCGAACAGGTGCAGATACCACTGACCGTCAGCGACCCGGGTCCAGGCGGGGCCGCCGAAGATGCTCTCCCAGTCGTTCGGGGGCAACTCGCCGTGCGCGCCCTGACCGTCGGCGAAGAGGTAGCGGGCCCGCTCCGGAGAGCCAGGGCCGGCGGCGAGCGCCGCGGTGAACCAGCGGTGCGCGCTGGAGGTGTGGTTGGGCACCAGGTCGACGATGATCCGCAGGCCAAGGGCGTGCGCGTCGGTGATCATCGCGTCGAAGTCGGCGAGGGTGCCGAACATCGGGTCGACGTCCCGGTAGTCGGCCACGTCGTACCCGCCGTCGATCATCGGCGAGGTGTAGAAGGGGGTCAGCCAGAGCGCGTCCACCCCGAGGTCGCGCAGGTACGGCAGGCGCTGCCGGATGCCCTGGAGGTCGCCGGTGCCGTCGCCGTCGCTGTCGGCGAAGCTGCGGACGTACACCTGATAGACGACCGCGGACCGCCACCAGTCGTCGTCGGTGGCGTGCGGCGGGGTGGTGGGGCTGATCATTCGAGCAATATGCCGGCCCGCTGCTGCAAGAGTCAAGCAGATCTTGCGTAAGAAAGGCGTGCGGCACTCGGCGCGACAGCGGTGGAGCCGCGCACCACCAGCTCCGGGCGGAACAGGTACTCCGAGTGCGGGGCGCCGTGTCCGTTGATCTCGTCCACCAGCGCGCGGACGGCGGCCACCGCCATCGCGGTGACCGGTTGCCGCATGGTGGTCAGCGGCGGGTCGGTGAAGGCCATCAGCGGGGAGTCGTCGTAGCCGACCACGGAGAGGCCCTCGGGGACGTCGAGGCCGCGTTGGCGGGCGGCCCGGATCGCGCCGAGCGCCATCAGGTCGGAGCCGCAGACCACACCGGTGACGCCCCGGTCCAGCAGCCGACCGGCCGCCGCCTCGCCACCCTCCACTCCGAACAGTGACAGCTCGGCGAGTGGGCCCAGGTCGGCCTCGGCGACCCCGGCCAGCCGTGTCATCGCGGAGCGCCAGCCGGCCACCTTGCGCTGCACCGGGACGAACCGGTCCGGGCCGGTGATCAGGCCGATCCGCCGGTGCCCGAGGGCGACCAGGTGCGCGACGGCCAGCTCGGCCGCCTCCCGGTCGTCGCAGGAGACGAAGGGCGCGCCGATGCCGGGCACGTACCCGTTGATCATCACGACCGGCAACGGCCGGGCGAGCAGCGCCCGGTAGCGGTCGTGGTTGGCGGCGGTGTCGGCGTGCAGGCCGGAGACGAAGACGATCCCGGAGACCTGCCGGTCCAGCAGCATCTCCACGTACTCGTCCTCGGTCACGCCTCCGGCGGTCTGGGTGCAGAGCACCGGGGTGAACCCGCTCTGCGCCAGGGTGGACTCGATGACCTGGGCGAAGGCGGGGAAGATCGGGTTGTCCAGCTCCGGCACCACCAGGCCGACCAGCCCGGCGCTGCGCTTACGCAGCCGGGCCGGGCGCTCGTACCCGAGCACGTCGAGGGCGGTGAGGACGGCCTGCCGGGTCTCCGGGGCCACGCCGGGGCGGTCGTTGAGCACCCGCGACACCGTGGCCTCGCTGACTTCGGCCTGCTGGGCGATGTCGGACAGTCGAGCGCGCATGGCGGCACTTTAGCCCACCGGCAAGTTCTTGCGGGGTCCTCTGCAAGCCCTTCCATTACTTGCAACGTCTTGCTAACGTCCCCGCAACATGCGAGAGCAGCGGCGCAGCATCCCTGCGCCGGTTGGCAAGAACTTCCAGAGGTTTCCACTGGCGGGCCGCCCTTCCCCCGGCGGACCCGCCATGACGACAGGAGCACCGATGCGCATCCGTACCGCGGGTGTGGTCGCCCTTTTCGCCCTGGCGCTCGCCGCCTCAGGCTGCGGTGGCGACAGCGACGAGCCGGCCGCGAAGGACACCCCCAAGGCCACCGGCGGCAAACTGGTGATCTGGGCGGACGACAAGCGGACCGCCGCCCTCAAGCCGTTCGTCGAGAAGTTCGGCCAGGAGAACGGCGTCACCGTCGAGGTCCAGGCCGTCCCGAACGAGGACCTTCAGAACAACTTCGTGACCGTGTCGAGCCAGGGCGGCGGCCCGGACGTGGTGATCGGCGCGCACGACTGGATCGGCAACCTGGTCCAGAACGGTGCCATCGACCCGGTGCAGCTGTCCGACCAGCAGAAGGCCGCCTTCAACGAGACCGCCGTCAAGGCCGTCACGTTCAACGGCCAGCTCTACGGCGTGCCCTATGCCCAGGAGAACCTGGCGCTGATCCGCAACACCGAACTGGCCCCCGAGGCACCGAAGACGATCGAGGACCTGGTCGCCACCGGCAAGCAGCTCAAGGCGCAGAAGAAGGTCACCGAGACGCTCTGCCTCCAGGTCGGCCAGAAGGGCGACGCGTACCACATCTACCCGCTGTACACCTCGGCCGGCGGTTACCTCTTCGGCACCACCGCGAACGGCGACTACGACCCGAAGGACCTGGGCGTGGGCAAGCCGGAGTCGATCGCCGCGTTCAAGAAGATCGCCGCGCTCGGCGAGAAGGGCGAGGGCGTGCTGAAGCGCTCGATCGCCGACACCAACTCGACCGCCACCTTCACCGGCAAGAAGTGCGCGTTCCTGGTCTCCGGGCCGTGGGCCACCGCCGACGTGAAGAAGGCCGGCATCAAGTACGACGTCTCCGCCGTTCCCGGCTTCGCCGGCGGCAAGGCGGCCGCGCCGTTCGTGGGCGTCCAGTCCTTCTACGTGGCGGCCAAGGGCAAGAACAAGGCTCTCGCCCAGGAGTTCGTCGCCAACTACGTCACCACGCCGGAGCTGGCCGTGGCGCTCTACCAGGCCGACCCGCGCCCGCCGGCGCTGACCGCCGCGCTTGACCAGGTCAAGAGCAGCGACCCGGACCTGGCCAAGTTCATCGAGGCCGGCAAGAACGGTCAGGTGCTCCCGGCCATCCCGGCCATGGCCGCGATCTGGGACCCGTTCGGCAAGGCCGAGGCCGCCGTCATCGGCGGCGCCGACCCGACCAGCACGGTTACCGCAGCCGGCAAGACGATCGCCGGTTCGATCAAGTAATGAGCACACCGCTGTCCGGCCCGGGGCCTGCCCAGCAGGCCCCGGGCCGGGGGCCCGTCCGCACCGGGTCCCCGCGCACCACCCGTACCGCGCGGAACCACGCGCCGATCACCGCGACCGGCCTCGCCGCGAAGGTGATCCTGCTCGGCCTGGTGGCCGGGATCGCGATCTGGGCGGCCTTCCCGCTGGTGGCGGCCGAGAAGTGGGTCGGGCTGGCGGTGCTGGTGCTGACCACCGCCGCACTGTTCTATCTGTACCTGGGCCGCCGGCACGTCCCGGCGAAGTACCTCATCCCCGGCACGCTCTTCCTGATCGCCTTCCAGGTCGTGCCGGTGCTCTACACCGCGAGCACGGCCTTCACCAACTTCGGCGACGGCCACCGCGGCAGCAAGGACGACGCGATCGTCGCGATCCAGAGCTCCTCGGTGAAGCAGGTCCCGGGGTCCACCCAGTACCCGTTGTCGGTCGCCACCAAGGGCGACCCGGCCACCGGTGCCCTGGTCTTCCTGATCACCAAGCCAGGAACCGACACGGTCTCCGTCGGCGACGCCCGGGGCCTTCGCCCGCTCGATCCCGGCGCGGCCACCGTCGGCCCCGGCGGGAAGGTCACCGCGGCCGACGGCTACACCGTGCTGAACTTCGGCCAGGCCAGCGCCCGCAGCAAGGACATCACGGACCTGGTGGTGCCGACGGCCGGAGGCGCGCTGCGTTCGTCCGGCCTGTCCCGGGCGTACGAGGGCAAGGCCGTCCGGGCCTACGACGCGGGCTGCGACTGCGTCAAGGACAGCGACAGCGGCAAGACCTGGACCGCGGACGGCGAGGTCGGCGCGTTCGTCGCCGCCGACGGCGAACGGCTGGCCCAGGGTTGGAAGGTGAACGTCGGGCTGTCCAACTTCACCCGGGTGCTCACCGACGAGCGGATCTCCGGGCCGTTCCTCGGCACGCTGATCTGGAACTTCGCCTTCGCCATCGGCTCCACCGGCGGCACGTTCATCCTCGGCATGGTGATCGCCCTGGCGCTGCACTCGCCCCGAATGCGGGGCACCAACCTCTACCGGATGTTGCTGATCCTGCCGTACGCCATGCCGTCCTTCGCGATGCTGCTGGTCTGGCGGGACATGTTCAACACCGACTTCGGGCTGATCAACAATCTGTTCGGGTTCAGCGTCGACTGGTTCGGGCAGGACTGGTCGGCCCGCGCCGCGGTGATCCTGGTGCAGCTCTGGCTCGGCTACCCGTACATGTTCCTGGTGGCCACCGGCGCACTACAGGCCATCCCACGGGAGTTGACCGAGGCCACCTCGGTCGACGGGGCGTCGCGCTGGCAGTCGTTCCGGGCCGTCACCCTGCCGCTGCTGCTGGTTGCGCTCTCGCCGCTGCTGATCTCGTCGTTCGCGTTCAACTTCAACAACTTCAACGCGATCTACCTGACCACCGAGGGCGCGCCATTCCCGGCGGACAACCCCAGCAACGGCGCCACCGACCTGCTGATCACCTACACCTACCGGCTGGCGTTCGGTGGGCAGGCGGCACAGTTCGGCTTCGCCGCGGCCATCTCGCTGTTCATCTTCGCCATCGTCGCGGTGGTGTCGGCGGTCAGCTTCCGGCGGACCCGCCAACAGGAGGAGGTGTATTCATGACCATGCTCACCGGCGCCGCCGTCACGGGCGGCGCGAACGGCCCGGCGACGGTCGACCGCAACGCGGGCAGGCGTAAGAAGCGATGGTTCGCCGAGGTCGGCTGGCGGCACCTGGTCGGCCTGCTCGGCGTGCTGTTCAGTCTCTTTCCGCTCGTGTTCGTCGTCTCGGCGGCGCTCAATCCGCTCGGCACCCTGTCGTCCACCGAGTTGGTGCCGACCGGCGGGGTGTCGTTGGAGAACTTCGGGAACCTGTTCGCGCGCACCGAGTTCGCTGACTGGTTCCTGAACTCACTGCTCATCGCCGGTGGGGCCGCGTTCGCCTCGGTCTTTCTCTCCGCGCTCGCGGCGTACGCCTTCTCCCGGATGCGGTTTCAGGGGCGACGGGTGGGGTTGCTGTCACTGCTGTTGATCCAGATGTTCCCGCAGTTCCTGGCGATCGTTGCGATCTTCCTGATCTTCGGCACGATCACCGACCTGTGGCCGGCCATCGGCTTCAACACCCCGTGGGGTCTGTTGCTGCTCTACCTGGGTGGCGCGCTGGGCGTGAACACCTGGCTGATGAAGGGCTTCTTCGACACCCTGCCCCGGGAGCTGGACGAGTCGGCCACCGTGGACGGCGCCTCACACGCCCAGGTCTTCTTCCGGATCATGCTGCCGTTGGTGGCGCCGATCCTCGCGGTGACCGGGCTGCTCGCCTTCATCAACACCATCAACGAGTTCCTGATGGCGAGCGTCTTCCTCACCGACACGGACGCCAAGACCCTCGCGGTCGGCATGCGGGGCATGTTGCAGGGCGGCGAGCGGAACACCAACTTCGGGATCTTCGCGGCCGGCACCCTGCTGACCGCGATCCCGACGGTGCTGGTCTTCCAGTTCCTCCAGCGGTACATCGTCTCCGGCCTCACCTCCGGCGCCGTGAAGGGATAGGTCGTCGACCGTGGCCGGGCGGCCTGGACGCGCCGACCGGCCACCCCACTACTACAAAGTGTCGTTGATAGGGGAGGATGGGCGGCGTGGAAGCACTCCGACTCATCCTTCTCTACGTCCATCTGATCGGGTTCGCCCTGCTGCTCGGTGGCTCGATCGCCCAGTACGTCAGCGGTCGGCTCCGGATCAACCAGGCCATGCTGTGGGGCGCGGTGATCCAGTTGCTGACCGGGCTCGGCCTCTCCGCGCCGCTGCGCGACGGCGACGAGCCGGCACCGGCAAAACTTGTGACGAAGTTGGTGATCGCGCTGCTGATCTTCGTCATGGTCTTCTTCTCCCGGAAGCGGGACGTGGTCAACCGCGGTCATTTCCTCGTGATCGTCGGTCTGACCCTGGTCAACGCGGCGGTCGCCGTCTTTTGGCGGTAACGTCCGAGGAGAAAAACGCCTCCAGAAAAACGGACGTTGCGGACGCCATGGCGCTCGGTTACCAGCACGAAGAGTGACTTGCCCCACGCAAGGGTTACACCCGGGTAACAGGCGCTCAACAGTCGTGCACGATTGTCGGCCGGTGGGTGGACGCGGGCGTACGCTCCCGTCCGTAACGTGGGACAGCCGGCGGCACACCCGCAGGTCGGCTGATGGGCTGCCACCGCACAAGGCGCGGTGTGCAATGGGAAGGAGACGTCTTGCGTTCGGTGCGTGGGATGCGGATCGCCTCGATCTTCGCGGTGGGTGGGCTCGCGCTCACCGCCGCCGCTTGTGGCGAGGCGCCCAAGGATGACAACAACGCCGGCAGTGGCGCCAAGAAGTTCAGCGCCTGCATGGTGACCGACGTCGGCGGCATCGACGACAAGTCGTTCAACGCTTCGGCCTGGAAGGGCCTGCAGGAGGCCAAGGCCGCCAACGACAACATCGACATCAAGTACGTCGCGTCGAAGGCCGAGGCTGACTACGAGCCGAACCTGACGCAGTACGTCAACCAGAAGTGCGACTTCATCCTGGCGGTCGGCGGCCTGATGGGCGACGCCACCTCGAAGATCGCGAAGGCGAACCCGAACCAGCAGTTCGGCATCGTCGACGCGAACCCGGGTGACGCCAACGTCTACCCGATGCAGTTCGACACCGCCCAGGCCGCGTTCCAGGCCGGCTACCTGGCCGCCGGGATGAGCAAGAGCGGCAAGGTCGGCACCTACGGTGCCGTGCCGATCCCGCCGGTGACCATCTTCATGGACGGTTTCGTCGACGGTGTGAAGTACTTCAACACCACGAAGGGCAAGAACGTCCAGGCCCTGGGCTGGAACAAGGAGACCCAGAAGGGCTCCTTCTCCAACGCCTTCGACAAGCAGGACGAGGGCAAGAAGGTCTCCGACGCGCTGGTCGCCCAGGGCGCGGACATCATCATGCCGGTCGCCGGCGGCTCCGGCCTCGGCACCACCGCCGCGGCCAAGGCGTCGGGTGGCAAGTACAGCACCATCTGGGTGGACGTCGACGGCTGCGAGAGCACCCCGGACTGCTCCGCGATCGTGACCACCGTGGTCAAGAACATCCCGGAAGCCGTCAAGGAGGCCGTGGTGAAGGCCGCCGGTGGCGAGAAGCTGGAGCCCAAGCCGGGCTTCGTCGGCACCCTGGCCAACACTGGTGTCTCGATCGCCCCGTACCACGACTTCGACAGCAAGGTTCCGGCCGAGCTGAAGGCCGAGGTCGACAAGATCAAGGCGGACATCGCCGCTGGCACCATCACCGTCACCTCGAAGGCCCAGCCGACCAAGTGACAACCGGCCGGCCGCTCCGGTGAGATCATCGGGAGGCCGGCGGGGACAGGTAGGACCCGATCGGCCGCTCCGGCTCTGCGGATACCCCGCGGGGTCGGAGCGGCCGATCGCGCACCACGGCGGCCGGTCCGGTCCGGCCGGTACGACGGCAGCTAGGCTGCACCATCGCTCGCACTCCAGGAGGTTGCGCTGAGACTCGAACTGCGCGGCATCACCAAGCGGTTCGGTGATCTGGTCGCCAACGATCACATCGACCTGACGGTGGAGCCTGGAGAGATTCACGCCCTCCTCGGCGAGAACGGCGCGGGCAAGTCGACCCTGATGAACGTGCTCTACGGGCTCTACCAGCCCGACGAGGGCGAGATTCTGGTCGACGGCAAGCCGCTGAAGCTGAAGGGCCCGTCCGACGCGATCGGGGCCGGGATCGGCATGGTGCACCAGCACTTCATGCTGGTGCCGGTCTTCACCGTCACCGAAAACATCATGCTCGGCGCCGAGCAGATCAGGGGCGGCATCGCCGGCTTCCTGGACCGGCGGCGGGCCCGGCGCGAGGTCACCGAGGTGTCCGAGCGCTACAACCTGCGGGTCGACCCGGACGCGGTGATCGAGGATTTGCCGGTCGGCATCCAGCAACGCGTCGAGATCGTCAAGGCGCTCACCCGCGACGTCGACCTGCTCATCCTGGACGAGCCGACCGCTGTGCTCACCCCCCAGGAGACCGAGGAGTTGCTGACGGTCATGCGGTCGCTCAAGGCGGCCGGCAAGTCGATCGTCTTCATCACCCACAAGCTCGGCGAGGTCAAGGCCATCGCCGACCGGATCACCGTGATCCGACGCGGAAAGACCGTCGGCACCGCCTCGCCGGAGGCCAGCCGGGACGAGCTGGCCGCGTTGATGGTCGGGCGCAACGTCCGGCTCACCGTGGACAAGACCCCCGCCACTCCGGGCGAGCCGGTGCTGGAGGTGGCCGGGCTCGTCGTCGACGACGACCGGCAGATCCGCGCGGTCGACGGCGTCGACCTGACCGTGCGCGCGGGCGAGGTGCTCGGCGTGGCGGGCGTACAGGGCAACGGTCAGACCGAGCTGATCGAGGCGATCATGGGCCTGCGCCCGGCGCTCGCCGGCACGATCAGCCTGGCCGGCGACCGGATCAACGGCTGGAAGCCCAAGAAGGTGCTCCGGGCGGGCGTCGGTTACGTGCCCGAGGACCGCAGCGTGGACGGCCTGATCAAGGAGTTCACTGTCGCGGAGAACCTGGTGCTGGACATCTACGACCGGCCGCCGTTCGGTGCCGGGCTCGCGCTGAAGCCGGACGCGATCGCCGCCTCCGCGAAGGAGCGGATCGAGCAGTTCGACGTTCGTACCTCATCGGCCGAGGCGGCGGTGGGCACCCTCTCCGGAGGCAATCAGCAGAAGGTGATCGTGGCCCGGGAGCTGTCCCGGCCGCTGAAGCTCTTCATCGCCGCCCAGCCGACCCGCGGTGTCGACGTCGGATCGATCGAGTTCATCCACAGCCAGGTCATCCGCGAACGAGACATCGGCACCGCCGTTCTGGTGGTCTCCAGCGAACTCGACGAGGTGATCGGGTTGGCCGACCGGATCGCGGTGATGTACCGCGGCCGGATCATCGGCATCGTCGGCCCGGACACCCCGCGTGAGGAGATCGGTCTGCTGATGGCCGGCATCAGCCCAGACGCGGCCCACGACGCGATCGCAGCACCCGCCGCCGACAAGCCCGGCGCGACGACCGCCGACAGTCCCGGCGTGGCAGATGGGAGCCCGGCGAGCGACGCAGGCTCCGCGAGCGAGGACGAGGCATGACCAACCCCAACCCGCAGTCGGGCTCCCCGGACAAGGAGCCGGCGAGCGAGGCGCAGGCCGCGCAGAACGCGCTCGGCAACACCGAACGGGCCGAGGTGGCGACCGAGCCGGACCGCTCGGTGGCGAAGCCGGGCCCGGAGCCGGAGCCGAAGCCGAGCCTGGGCCGGTTGTTCCTGGACAACCTCTGGGCGGCCAACACCTTCACGGTGACCCTGCTGTCGTTGGTGCTGGCGATCGTGGTCGGCGCGGTCCTGATGATCATCTCTGATCCCGACGTGCTCTCCACCTACTCGTACATCACCTCCCGCCCGTCCGACGCGATCAACTCCAGTTGGACGCTCGTCAGCGAGGCGTACGCGAACCTGTTCAAGGGTTCGATCTTCGACCCCGAGGCGTTCTCCGGCTGGTTGAACGGCGCCAACGGTTGGCAGGCGGTGCTCGCGCCGATCTCGGAGACGCTGACCTACGCGGCGCCGCTGGTCTTCACCGGTCTGTCGGTGGCGCTGGCCTTCCGGGGCGGCCTGTTCAACATCGGCGCCCAGGGCCAGGCCACCATCGGCGTGATCATGGCGGCGCTGGCCGGCTTCCTGCTGCCGCTGCCGCCCGGCCTGCACCTGCTGGTGGCGGTGCTGGCCGGCGCGCTGGGCGGAGCGATCTGGGGTTTCATCCCCGGCATCCTCAAGGCCCGTGCCGGAGCACACGAGGTGATCAACACGATCATGCTCAACTACGTCGCCACGTACTTCCTCACCTGGTTGATCGTGCAGAACGGCGTGCAGGACCCGAACCGTACCGACGCGATCAGCAAGGCGGTGGACAGCTCCGCCCAGCTGCCCCGACTGCTCGGCGACAACCTGCGGGTGCACGCCGGCATCCTGCTCGCCGTGCTGGCCACCTGGGCGGTCGCCTGGCTGCTCAACCGCTCGACGCTCGGCTTCGAGCTGCGCGCGGTCGGTGCCAACCCGGACGCCGCCCGGACCGCCGGCATCAGCGTCACCCGGACGTACATCCTGATCATGGTCTTCGCCGGAATCCTGGCCGGCCTCGGCGGCTCGAACATGGTGCTCGGCTCCACCGCCAGCGCGTTGACCCCGCTGGTGGTCGCGCAGATCGGCTTCGACGGCATCCTGGTGGCGCTGCTCGGGCGGGTGAAGCCCTGGGGTGTGCTGCTGGCCGCGCTGTTGTTCGGTGCGCTGCAGGCCGGTGGTAACCGGATGCAGTCGTACTCCGGGATCTCGCTGGAGCTGGTGACCGTGCTCCAGGCGCTGATCGTCATCTTCATCGCCGCACCGGCCCTGGTGAAGGCGATCTTCCAGCTCCGGGCCGCGCGCGCCGCCCGGTTGCAGACGAGCCTGGCGAAGGGCTGGTAACTCATGTCCACCATGGCTGTCCCCGACATCGCGGTCGCCCCGGTCGACGAGGGCTTCTGGACCCGCAGCCGGAAGGTCGGTCTCACGCTGCTGGCGCTCGGCCTGCTGTCCGCGGTGCTCTTCGGCGCGCTCGCCACCGACCAGCAGGCCCGGTTCACGCTCAGCGACGACGCGGCCGGCACCGCGTTGGAGATCAACGGCACGATCGGGGCGATCCTGTTCGGGATCATCACGATCGCCGCCGGCGCGGCGCTGCTCGCCGGGGTGCCGAAGCGGTGGTTCCTTCCCGTGCTCGGCGTCGGGCTGGTCGCCTTCGTGCTGTCGTTCCTCTGCTGGCAGGTCTCCGCCGCGCCGACCGGGCAGAACTTCATGCCGCTGGTCAACATCATCCGGGGCACGTTCATCCTGGCCCTGCCGCTGATCTTCGGCGCGCTCGCCGGGGTGCTCTGTGAACGGTCCGGCGTGGTCAACGTGGCCATCGAGGGCCAGCTGCTGATGGGCGCGTTCAGCGGGGCCCTGTTCGGCAGCATCTCCGGCAGCGTGTGGGTGGGCCTGGTCGCCGCCGCCATCGGCGGCGCGTTCATCTCGCTGCTGCTGGCCGTCTTCGCCATCCGCTACCTGGTCGACCAGGTCGTCATGGGCATCGTGCTGAACCTGCTGGCCGTCGGCGTCACCGGCTTCCTCTACGAGCGGCTGATGCAGACCGACGCCGCGAAGTACAACAGCGCGCCCCGCTTCAGCAACTGGGAGATCCCGCTGCTGAAGGACATCCCGGTACTCGGGCCGGCGTTGTTCCGCGGCAACATCTTCCTCTACCTCGGGCTGCTCCTGGTCCTGGTGATCCACATCGGGCTGTTCCGCACCCGGTGGGGGCTGCGGACCCGCTCGGTCGGCGAGCACCCGATCGCCGCAGACACGCTCGGCGTCAAGGTGCTGCGGGTCCGCTACCGCAACGTGCTGCTGGCCGGCGTGGTCGCCGGCATCGGCGGGGCGTCCTACACGCTGGCGCTCTACTCGTTCACCAAGAACATGATCGGCGGTAAGGGCTTCATCGCCCTGGCCGCGCTCATCTTCGGCCGGTGGAACCCGACCGGCGCTCTGCTCGCCGCACTCTTCTTCGGCTTCGCCGACCAGCTCGCCACCTACCTGGGGGCGATCAACAGCGTCATCCCCAGCCAGTTCCTGGCCATGCTGCCGTACCTGGCGACCATCCTGGCGGTCGCCGGGCTGGTCGGGCGGGTCCGGGCACCGGCCGCCGACGGCAAGCCGTACATCAAGGGCTGACACCCGAGCTGTGCCCGGCGGGACTCCCGTCGGGCACAGCGAGGTCCGCGCCAGTCAACTCACGGGTGCCGTCTGGATACGGAACGCGGGGTACCGTGCCGCGATTGCCGCGAACTCGGACAGGGGCGCGTGCCGGTCGACGGGGAGATGCGGCCGGGCTCCGGGGACCGTCGCCAGATACCGCTTGAGAATCGGTGCACGCTCGTCGATCGGCACCTCGCCTCGGGTGCAGGCCGGCGCCGTACACGGCCGCCCACAGCCGGGCGAACCGGCGGGCCGCCGCATTACCGCGGCCCCCCGCGTACATCCGACGAAGAGTGTCCTCGGACAACGGCCAGCTCCCCAACTTCGCCATCACATGTCTCCTCGGTCGCACGTGTCGATCCTCGGCTTCAGGGTTGGCTGACTTGAGCGGAAGATGCAGGGCCGAACGTCCCTTTCACCCCGAGCCGTCATCCTCGGCATTGCCTTCCGCTGTGGTGACGCCTGACCGCTGCTTGCGCTGCGGTGGCGCGGCCGATGAGTCGGGCTCACGCCCGGCGCGGCTGCGTCCGCCCGTGGACCCGGCCCTGCCCGCTTCTGACCTGGGCTGCTTGGGCAGAATGGCGGCATGACCGACATTGACTGGGCACGGTTGCGCGCTGCCGCCATCGAGGCGATGCGGCACGCGTACGCGCCGTACTCGACCTTCCCGGTTGGCGCGGCCGCGCTGGTCGACGACGGCCGTGTGGTGGTCGGCTGCAACGTGGAGAATGCCGCGTACGGGGTGACGCTCTGCGCCGAGTGCGGGGTCGTGTCCAGCCTGCACGCCACCGGTGGCGGCCGGCTCGTCGCGCTCTCCTGCGTCGACGCGACCGGCGAGCCGTTGATGCCGTGTGGTCGCTGCCGGCAGCTGCTCTGGGAGCACGGCGGGCCGGAGTGCCTGATCGAGAGCAAGAGCCGCCCACTGCGGATGGCCGAGCTGCTGCCGCACGCCTTCGGCGTGGAGGACCTGGAAGCCGTCACCGGGGAGACACCGGTGCCGGTGGTCCCGGAGCGGCTCGCCGCCTGGCGCGGGCGCGGCACCGTCTTCGTGCACCCGGACATGTCCGCCGGTCAGCAGGTCTGGACGGCGTACTGGGAGCGGTCGGCAGGCGACGACGCCGGCGCCGAGACCGGGGTGCTGGAGGAGGCGCCGAGCTGGGACGACCCGGCCGAGGCGATCACCTGGGGCCTGGCCCGGACGCCCCGGGTGGTCGTGGTGGACGCCACCGGCACGATCTTCTGGGCCGGTGAGGGTGAGCCGCCGATGGAGATCCCGGTTCGCTGGAGTTGAGCTTTGGGGATTGGGCCGACCGTGCCCGGCTCCGGGCGGTCAGGCTTGATCCCTCCGCCGGGCACGGTCGGCCCAATCCCTCGGTGCGTGCGGTCCTCGGGTCGGTTTCACCATTCGACTAGGAAAGATTTTTCTTGATGAGTGCTTTTGCTGCTGTTGACGTTATTCGGGTCAAGCGGGACGGGGGTGTGCTGTCGGACGCGCAGATCGACTGGGTGGTCGACGCGTACACCCGGGGGGTCGTCGCCGACGAGCAGATGTCAGCGCTGGCCATGGCGATCCTGCTCAACGGCATGACCGGGCCGGAGATCGCCCGGTGGACCGCCGCGATGATCGCCAGCGGTGAGCGGTTGGACCTGTCGGCGGTACGCCGGCCGACGGTCGACAAGCACTCCACCGGTGGCGTCGGCGACAAGATCACTCTGCCGCTCACCCCGCTGGTGGCGGCGTGTGGTGCGGCCGTGCCGCAGCTGAGCGGCCGGGGTCTCGGGCACACCGGCGGCACGCTGGACAAGTTGGAGTCCATCCCGGGCTGGCGGGCCACGGTGAGCAACGACGAGTTCATCGCCCAGCTGGACGAGGTCGGTGCGGTGATCTGCGCGGCCGGTGCCGGGCTCGCCCCCGCCGACCGCAAGCTGTACGCGTTGCGCGACGTGACCGGCACCGTGGAGGCGATCCCGCTGATCGCCAGCTCGATCATGAGCAAGAAGATCGCCGAGGGCACCGGGGCGCTGGTCCTCGACGTCAAGGTCGGCTCGGGCGCCTTCATGAAGTCCGTGGACCAGGCCCGCGAGTTGGCGCGCACCATGGTCGAGCTGGGCGGTGCGCACGGGGTGCGGACGGTCGCCCTGCTCACCGACATGTCCACCCCGCTCGGCCTGGCGATCGGCAACGCGGTCGAGGTGACCGAGTCGGTCGAGGTGCTGGCCGGTGGTGGACCGGCCGACGTGGTGGAGCTGACCCTCGCACTGGCCCGGGAGATGCTCGACGCCGCCGGTCTGCCGGACGCCGATCCGGCTGCGGCGCTGCGCGACGGCCGGGCCATGGACTCCTGGCGGGCGATGATCCGGGCGCAGGGCGGCGACCCGGACGCGCCGATGCCAACGGCTGCCGAGGTGGAGGTGGTCCGCGCCGAGCGGGACGGGTACGTCGCGGCCGTCGACGCGTACGCCATGGGGGTTGCGGCGTGGCGGCTCGGCGCGGGTCGGGCGCGCAAGGAGGACCCGGTCAGCGTGCCGGCCGGTGTGGTGTTGCACAAGCGGCCGGGTGACGAGGTGCGGGCCGGTGACCCGCTCTACGAGCTGCGTGCCGACGACGCGACGCGGATTCCGGCAGCGCTGACCGAGGCCGCCAACGCGATGCGGATCGCGCCGACGGCCCCGGCGGCGACGTCGTTGGTCATCGAACGCATCGGCTGATCGATTCGGCGTCGCCCTGGCGTGGTGCCGGTCACTTGGGAGCGCTATTGTCGCAGGCCAAGGGGGGACAACCGGCCTTGTGCCGGCGCGAGCAGACAGGAAGATCCGCCGTGACCGTTGCTGCCCCCGACCCACGTGAGGTGCGCGAGGCGAGCCTGGACGAGCTGTCCCGGCTCGGCCTGCCGTTGCCGCCGGCCCAGTTTCCCCTCGTGTGGGAGCCGGGTGACCAGATCGACCTGCGCCCGACCGGGGAGATCGAGGCGCGGATCGCGGTGCTGCACCTGATCCTGGCCCGCTGTTTCGGGTTGCCCCCACAGGCGGCGATGAGCTGGCTGCTCGGCTCGCACCTGGTCGACATGGTCACCCCGCCGGAGTGGCAGTTCGTGATGGGCGGCAAGGGTGACCACCGGTCGTTCGTGCTGCACCACGACGCGCTCTTCGCGCTGGCCTGGGTGCTCGGGCTGAGCAAGCAGCTCGACCCGACGCTGGCCGTCGACGAGCGGCTGGTCGAGCGGCTGCCGCATATCGCCCAGGGGGAGACCTTCCCGCACTGGCGCTCCCGGATCCTCACCGCGCCGCAACACCCGGCCGACGCGGCCGCCCTGCTCGACCTGCACTACTGCCTGGACTGGGCGTACCTGGAGACCGAACGCGGCGGCCGGCGGGCACCGGGCCTGGTCGACGCGAACGCGATCGGGCAGCGGCGTTGGGCGCTGGAGTGGGCGGTGATCCTGCGCGGGCCGTACCACGACGAACCGCCCGGCTGGGAAGAGGTCGACCTCTCCACCTGAGGTCAGCGAGGTTGCAGGACGTCGAGCCGGACCGCCACGGTGACCCGGACCGGTTCGGGCAGCGCGGCCAGCCGGGTGGCGAGCGCCGCCGGCTCGGTGTGCCAGGCGCTGGGGCCCATCCCGACCAGGGTGGCGACCTTCGGCCGGGTCAATGCCAACTCGGCCCGGTGCACTGCCGAACTGACCGGCGTGAAGTGCCCGCCCAGGCTGGCGGCCACCCGGTCGGCCTTGTCCGGGTCCACCCGCAGCAGGTTGAGGGCGTCCACCAGTTCGGCGAGGTGGTCGGTGTCGGGCGTGACCACCAGCAACGTGCCGGCCGGGTCGAGCACCCGTTGGAACTCTGGGCCGTTGCGCGGGGCGAAGACGTTCAGCAGCACGGCGGTCGAGGCGTCGGCGAGCGGCAGTCGCTGCCAGGTGTCGGCGAGCGCGGCGGCGGCCCGGGGATGCGCGCGGGCCGCGCGGCGCAGCGCCGGCTTGGACACGTCCAGGGCCAGACCCACGGCGTCCGGCAGCGCCGCCAGCACCGCGCCGAGGTACCGGCCGGTGCCGGCGCCGGCATCCACCACCAGGGGGTACGCCCCGACGTCGGGCCGCGGTGGCTCGACCCGCATCTCTGCTGTTGGGTCCTTTGCTCTGCACCCGTCGAGGCGACGGCCCGGCTGGGAGACTGTCGCCTCGGCGGGTGCAGAGCAAAGGGTGGGTGGAGTAGGTGCCGGTCGCGGGGCGTCCGTCGCGCCGAGACGGCCGACAGCGTCCGTCGCGGCAGCGGCGAGGGCGGCCGAGATGACGTCGTAGTGCCCGGCGGCCTGGAAGTCCGCGCGGGCCGCGACCATGTCGGGGGTATCGCCGACGTGCGGGGCCCGACCGGTCAACAGGTTGACGTAGCCCTGGCGCGCGATGTCGAAGCTGTGCCGGCGTGGGCAGCGCAGCGCCCTCGTGTCGGTGGCCTGCTCCAGCGGCTCGCCGCAGACCGGGCAGCGCAGCCGGTCGAGGATGCGGGGGTCCACGTCAGGCCTCCGGATCGTGTCGTGGGTGGGGCGTCCGCCCGCCGAGGTGGTCGACCACCCGATGGGTGAGCGCGCCGAGCGCGTCGACCTCCGCGGGGGTGAGCAGGTCGATCAGGTGCCGGCGGACGGCGGCCACGTGGCCGGGAGCGGCGGACTGGATGGCCTGCCGCCCGGCGGGGGTGAGGACGACTATCGAGCCCCGGGCGTCGTCGGCGCACTCCTCGCGGGTCACCAGGCCGCGCTGCTGCATCCGGGTCAGGTGGTGCGAGAGCCGACTGCGTGACCAGAGCATGCGGTCTGCCAGCTCCCGCAGGCGCAGCCGTCCCTGTGGTGTCTCGGAGAGGTCGGAGAGCACGTCGTAGTCGGCTTCGGACAGGCCGGCGTCCTGGGTCAGCTCCCGGGCCAGTTCCAGGTCGAGCAGTCGACGCATCCGGCGGTAGCCGCGCCACGCGCGGTCCTCCCGTTCGTCAAGCCACCGCGTTGCGTCCATCCGACAAGTCTAGCGGTTGGTTGACACGTCATCGATTCGCACCGTAAGTTCGATGACATGTCAACGAAATCTTCCCACGGTGACCCCGCACCCCGCCGCCTGTGGGAGCTGTTCGGTCAGCGGGGGCGCGGAGTGCTGGTCACAGTGCGCCGGGACGGGCGGCCCCAGCTGTCCAACCTCGACTACCTGGCCGAGCCGGGGTTGATCCGCTGCTCCACCACCGGTGACCGGGCGAAGGTGCGCAACCTGCGCCGCGATCCCCGGGCCAGCTTCCACGTGACCACGCCGGACGGCGGCGCGTACGCGGTGGCGGAGGGGGTCGTGACGCTCAGCGAGCCGTCCGTGGCCACCACCGACGAGACGGTCGACGAACTGGTCGAGGTCTACCGCCGGATTCGTGGCGACCACCCGGACTGGGCGGACTACCGCGCCGCCATGGTCGCCGACGGACGGCTCGTGATCCGCCTCGACGTGCACCGGGTGTACGGCTGGCGGCCGTGACGCCCGGCCGGTCCCGTACCGGTCCGCCCAGGCCGCTGACTAGGGTCTGAGCATGGTCGCAACTATCCGGTACGAGGACATCGTCAAGGTCCCGAAGGCGCTGCTGCACGACCACCTCGACGGCGGGCTGAGGCCGGCGACGATCGTCGACCTGGCCGCCGAGGTGGGCCACGAACTGCCCACGACCGACCCGGAGGCGCTCGGACGCTGGTTCGCGGACGCGGCGGACTCCGGTTCCCTGGAGCGCTACCTCGAGACGTTCGCGCACACCGTGGCGGTCATGCAGACCGCGCCCGCGCTGCGTCGGGTGGCCCGCGAGTGCGCCCTCGACCTGGCCGCCGACGGCGTGGTCTACGCCGAGGTGCGTTTCGCCCCGGAGCAGCACCTGGAACGGGACCTCAGCCTGGACGAGGTGGTCGAGGCGGTGCTGGCCGGGTTCGCCGAGGGCACCGCCCAGGCGGTCGAGGCCGGCCTGACCATCCGGGTGGGCACCCTGCTCACCGCGATGCGGCACGCCGCCCGTTCCCAGGAGATCGCCGAGCTGGCCGTGCGGCACCGGGATGCCGGGGTGGTCGGCTTCGACATCGCCGGCGCCGAGGCGGGCTTTCCGCCCACCCGGCACCTGGACGCCTTCGAGTACCTCCAGCGGGAGAACTTCCACTTCACCATCCACGCCGGCGAGGCGTTCGGTCTGCCATCGATCTGGCAGGCGATCCAGTGGTGCGGGGCCGACCGGCTCGGCCACGGGGTGCGGATCGTCGACGACATCGCCCCCGACGGCTCGCTCGGCCGGCTGGCCGCGTACGTCCGGGACAAGCGGATCCCCCTGGAGTTGTGCCCCTCGTCGAACGTGCAGACCGGTGCGGTGGGCTCGATCGCGGACCACCCGATCGGCCTGCTGCGGGACCTGCGTTTCCGGGTGACGGTCAACACCGACAACCGGTTGATGAGCGGCACCTCGATGTCGCGGGAGATGTCGCTGCTGGTGGAGACGTTCGGCTATGGCTGGAAAGAGTTGCAGTGGTTCACCATCAATGCGATGAAGAGCGCCTTCATCCCGTTCGACGAGCGGCTGCGGATCATCGATGACGTGATCAAGCCGGCGTACGCGAAGTTGATGGCCTGATCTCAGCCATGTGGGTGGCCGGCGAGCAGCCCGGCCACCCGGCGCAGCACCTCCCGGGCCCGGGCCGCCTCCGCGCCGAGGCCCATCTGCCGGCGCAGCACCGCGGGCTCGGCCCGCAGCAGTGTCACCCCGCGCCGAATCAGCACCCGAGGCGCCTTGCGCTGCTCGGACAGGTCGCGGGCGAGTCGGCGCAGGAAGGTGGCCCCGCGCGGGCGGCGCAGCGCGTACGCCCCGGCGAGCAGCCCGCGGCGACGGCACTCCTCGACGATCTCGGCGGCGAAGATCCCTTCGGCCACGAAAAGTGGCGATCCGGCGACATCAAATGGCCGGGTGGCCACCCGTCGATCGGCACCGATCGCATAAACCGGCACATCGGCTCGGCCTTCGCGGGCAAGTTGGGCAATGATTTCCACCGCACTGGGGGCGTCCCAGGAGTGCGGCGATTCCCAATCCACCTGGCCGTTTCGTCTCGGCAACGTAGGGTCATCGCCGTCTTTGTAGAAGTCGTCCAAGCAAAGCACCGGCAAGCCGGTTTGCTGCGCTATGTACGACTTTCCGGACCCCGATGGGCCGGCCAGTAGGACAACACGGTGCGGATGTTCCATTACCTTCAGTTACTCCGGCCAGACAGACTGCTATCAAATCGCATCAACATCTCATCACACCTTCGGTCTGGGACAACCTGGGCTTTCTTCTTGTCGACCGGCGTGATGGAATCTCGGGGGTCCGACCCGCCGGGTCGGTCGCTGGGCGTTGCCCGGGGCAACGCGTTCAAGCTGTAATCGCGAGGGCGGTGACGTGAGCAAACGGCCAAAGACGGCGGGCTCCTTCCTGTCGCGGCTGCGCCGGCCGGCCAGTCGGCTCCGGGACATGCCGATCTGGTCCAAGCTCGGTCTCATCATGATCGTGCCGACCATCGCCACGGTCGTGGTGGGCACCAGTGGTCTTATCGACCACGTGGAGACGCTCAACAATGCCAACCGAGCTGGCGACCTGGCGAATCTGTCGAGCTATTCAGGTGACCTGGTCGACAGCCTGCAGGACGAGCGGACCGCCGCCGTGCTGCTGCTGGGCGCGGACGGGACGCAGCCGACGGCGCAGTACCAGGAGGCCTACAACCGGGTGAACTCCCGGGTGGATCAGGATGCGATCCCCTACCGGCAGCAACGGACCGAGATCGAGGACCTGCCGGGCAGCCTGGAGAGCCTGCTCAACAGCATCGACCAGAACCTGCAGGACCTGTCGGGCGTTCGCAGCCAGGTGTTCAACGGAAAGCTCGCGCTCACCGAGACCGTGCAGGCGTACGAGGGTCTGATCAGTGACCTGCTCGCCATTCGCGACTCGTCCACGCAGCTCGCCGGTGACAACCAACTCAGCGACCGGATGCGCGCCGCCGCGGCGGTCGCCCGGGAGAAGGAGTTCCTCGCCGTACGCCGGGTCGTGGTGCACCGCGCGCTGGGCGTGAAGGGCGGACAGCGCCTGACCCCGGCACTGCGCAGGGACTACGTCGCCAGTGACACCGGCCAGCAGCAGGCCCTGCAGAGCTTCAAGGCCGTCGCCACCCCGGACGACGCGAAGTTCCACGACCAGACCGTCGCGGGCGGCGACCGCCGGCAGGCACAGAACTACACCGGCTGGATCGACGGCAACACCACCGGCAACATGCGCGGTGCGCCGTTCGGCCCGGACCAGTGGGAAGCCGCCATGACGGCCAACGCCAAGCTGATCCGCACCGTCGAGCGGAAGCTCGACAGTGAAGTGGTCGACCAGGCCGACACCCTCCGCTCGGACGTGCAGCGCCAGGTCTTCCTGGAGACCGGCCTGCTGCTCAGCATGCTGCTGCTGGCGATCCTCTTCGCCTACCTGGTGGCCCGCTCGATGGCCCGCTCACTCCGTGAGCTGCGGCAGGGCGCGCTCTCCGTGGCCCAGTACGGGCTGCCACAGGCCGTGGCCCGTCTGCGCGACCCGCAGGTCGTCGGGCAGCTCTCTCCGGTGCAGCTGGCCAACCAGATCGCCGAACCGCTGCCGGTGCGCAGCAAGGACGAGTTCGGCCAGGTGACCGAGGCGTTCAACGCCGTCCACCTGGAAGCCGTCCGTACGGCCGCCGAGCAGGCGGCACTGCGTGCCTCCGTCGCGACCATGTTCGTCAACCTGGCCCGTCGTTCCCAGATCCTGGTCGACCGCCTCATCGGGCACCTCGACCGGCTGGAGCGCGGCGAAGAGGACCCGGACCGGCTGGCCGAGCTGTTCCAGCTCGACCACCTGGCCACCCGGATGCGCCGTAACGACGAGAACCTGCTGGTGCTCGCCGGTGCCGACTCCACCCGCGTGCAGCGTGAGCCGGCCGCCCTCATCGACGTGCTGCGCGCCGCGCAGTCCGAGGTCGAGCACTACACGCGGATCGAGTTCGGTGTCATCGACCGCGACATCGAGGTCGCCGCGCACGCGGTCAACGACCTGGTGCACCTCGTCGCGGAGCTGTTCGACAACGCCACCGCGTTCTCCCCGCCCGACTCGCAGGTCATGGTGGAGGCCCGGCGTGTCGGCGACCGCTCCTCGCTGTACGTCGAGGACCGCGGTATCGGCATCAGCGCCGAGCAGTTGCACGATCTCAACGAGCGGCTCGCGACGCCGCCGCAGGTCGACGTGGCCGTGTCCCGGATGATGGGCCTCGTCGTGGTCGCCCGGCTGGCGTCCCGGCACGGTGTCCGTGTCGAGCTGCGCCCCGGCAACGACCGCGGCACGGTTGCCGACGTGACCCTGCCCACCTCGGTACTGGTGCCCCGGGCGCTCTCCGGTCGGGTGCAGCAGCCTCCGGCGCTGCCGGCGGCCGGTGCTCCGCAGTTCGGTGGTCCGCAGTCCAATGGGCCCGCGCCGGTCTTCGGCGCGCTGCCCGCGCTGGGCAACGGCCCTCGTCCGAGCGAGTCCGGCAACCAGGTCACCCTGGGCGGTCGCCCGTTCGACCCCGCGACGCGCAACGGTGCCGGCACCCCCGCCAACGGCGGCGCGTACCGGTCGATGCCGGCCTGGTCCGATCTGACCGGCGCGGCCGGGACGAACGGCGCCAACGGCGGCGACGGGTTCACCCCCCGGTCGGCCAACGGCCAGGGCACCGACCCGCTGCCGCAGCGCCGGGCCGGGGACGAGACCCCGACCACCGGCCAGCAGCCGTCCATTCCGCGTCAGCTGCCGAGCAGCCCCGAGGCGCACCCGTACTCGGCGCCGCCGGTCTCCGCGCAGCCCTACTCCGGTGCGCCGGTCTCCGCCTCGCCGGCCTCCGGTCAGCCGTACTCCGGGCAGCCCTACTCGGGTGCTCCGTACGGCGGCGCGCCGGTGTCCGCCGCTCCGGCCTCCGGTCAGCCGTACGCCGGTCCGCCGGTGTCCGCGTCGCCGGTCTCGGCCTCGCCGGCGCCCGGTCAGCCGTACTCGAACCAGCCGTACTCGGCGCCGCCGGCCTCCAGCCAGTCGTTCAGCGGCTTCGCGCCCCGATCCGCCCCGCCCGCGCAGGCATCCAACGCCCCGGCGCCGCCGGCCTGGCCGCCGGTGCCCGGTAGCGACCGCGACACGGCCACCCCGCCGGTGCCCGAGCGGCTCGCCGCCGCGCTGGACATGACGACGGAGCTGCCGCGGGTGCCGCGACCCGGCGAGCAGCCGGCCGCAGCCCAGCCTCCGGCTCCTGCGCCGACCCCGGCAGCAGCGCCGGCTCCGCAGACTCGGCCAGCGCCGCAGACTCGGCCGACGCCGCAGCAACCGCAGGCGCAGAACCGTCAGCGGTACGCGGATGAGACGATGGAGCTGCCGATCTTCCGGGAGCTCGAGTCAGCCTGGTTCCGTACCCGTCGTCCGGGCTCCGAGGAGACCGCGGCCGGCGCACCGCCAGCGACGAACGGCGACTCCGCGACCCAGCAGTTCGCCACGGTCGAGGCCACCGGTCGGGCAGTCCACAAGACACCACCCGGGACGACAGGTAACACACCGATGGCAGACACTCCGACTGTCGGAGGAGCGCCGCGGGACAACGGCTCCACAGCGAACGAGGGCACCCGCCCGAGTCTCGCCGAGAGCCTGCCGAACCGCCGGCCCCAACCGCAGAGCAACGGCTGGCAGACCGCCGCCGACGACGGCTGGCGTGCTGCCTCCGCGGCGGCCGGCGCGGCGCCGGTGAGCGAGACCACCACGACCGGTCTGCCGAAGCGCAAGCCGATGGCGCAGCTGGTGCCCGGTGCGGTAGAGAAGCCCACCACCTCGGTCCAGCGGCGCTCCCCGGAGGCGGTCCGTGGCCTGCTCTCCGCCTACCACCGGGGCGTGCAGCGAGGGCGTAGCACCTCGGACAACCCGACCAGCCCGGAGGCGACTCCGGGAGGGCAATCCTCGCAGTCTGGCTCAGGCCCGGTGGCCGGGAGCGGGCAGAAGGAGCAAGAAGGATGACAACTACGCAGGATCTTGGTTGGCTGCTGGCCAACTTCGCCGACCGGGTACCCGGCGTCGCGCATGCGGTCGCCGTATCGGCGGACGGCCTACTCCTCGCGTCGTCACGGGATCTGCCGCGCGACCGGGCAGACCAGCTCGCCGCGATCTCATCGGGTCTGGTCAGCCTGACCCAGGGGGCAGCGCGCTGCTTCGAGGGAGGCGCGGTGTTGCAGACCGTCGTGGAGATGGACAATGGCTTCCTGTTCCTGATGTCCATCTCGGACGGCTCGTCCTTCGCCGTGCTGGCAGCCCGCAGCTCCGACGTGGGCCAGGTCGGCTACGAGATGGCGCTGCTGGTCGACCGGGTGGGCGACGCACTGACCCCGCAGCCGCGTGCGGCTGCGGGCATGCTGGGCTGACGTCTCGCCGATCGTGAGGTCGGCACGACTGCAACAACGACAACGACGGGTTTCGCCGGTGGGAGCCGGTAACGGGTGCGAAGGAGGTGAGCGGCGAGATGGCCGATCGTGACGAACCAACCGGAGCGTTGGTCCGTCCATACGCCGTGACCCGTGGTCGCACCCGTCCCCGGCTCGACATCGCGCTGGAGGCGCTCGTCGAGACGACGGTGCGCGGCCGGGCCCTTGCCAATGGCAACGGCGGCCAGGGCCGCGAACACCAGTACATCGCCGCGCTGTGTGACGGACGCGTGCAATCGCTCGCGGAGATCGCGGCGCGGATGCAGCTCCCGCTCGGTGTGGCCCGGGTGCTCATCGCCGACATGGCGACGGACGGCCTGGTCGCGGTCCACGAGCCGACCATTTTGGACGACTCCGACGACGCGGTGGGCACTGAACTGCTGGAGAGGGTGCTGAGTGGACTTCGCAGGCTCTGACATGTCGCACCGCCCGCCGAACCCGAGCGGCCGCGTGACGTCGGCGAAGATCGTTATTGCCGGTGGATTCGGCGTCGGTAAGACGACGCTGGTCGGCTCGGTCTCGGAGATCACGCCGCTGACCACCGAGGCCATCATGACCTCCGCTGGCGTGGGCGTCGACGACACCCGGCAGGTGCCGGGCAAGACGACGACCACGGTGGCCATGGACTTCGGCCGGATCTCGATCGACCGTGACCTGATTCTGTACCTGTTCGGTACGCCGGGTCAGACCCGTTTCTGGTTCATGTGGGACGAACTGGTGCGGGGTGCGATCGGTGCGGTCGTGCTGGTGGACACCCGCCGGCTGGCCGACTGCTTCGCGGCGATCGACTTCTTCGAGCACCGACGCCTGCCGTACCTGGTGGCGATCAACTGCTTCGACGGGATGCAGTACCACGACCCGCAGGACGTCCGGGACGCCTTGGCGATCTCGAGCGACGTGCCGGTGGTGGCCTGCGACGCCCGTAACCGGGAGTCGACGAAGCACGTGCTGATCTCGCTGGTCGAGTACGTGCTGACCATGCGCCGTACGCGCGCCGTCGCCCCGGCCTGAACCGGGACGCTGCACGCCCCGGTGGTGGCTTCGGTCGCCACCGGGCGCTGCCAGCCGCCCCGATGAGTGTGTCCGCGCTGGCTGGTCGCTCAGACGAGCCAGCGCGCCGCCAAGCCGCCTCCTGACGACCTGGAAGCTGTCAGCCCTTCCCGGGGCGGGGCACAGGCCACCCACGGTCCTCGCGAGGCGGCTTCTGCGTGCCCGGGGGATCGCCCTGCTGACGCGGAAGCGCCCCCAGGCAGCTGGCTGAGGGCGCTTCCGCGTCTGAGAAGGGGATCAGGACTGGTAGCCCGCCGAGCGGTACTCGTACTCCCGGTCGTCGTCGCGGTCCCCGTGGTCGCGGCTGAAGTCCCAGCCGCCGGCCGCCTCGCGACCGGGCCGGCCACCCACCGCGAAACCGCCGATCTCCTGGCCGCGACGCCAGCCCCGGAAGTAGCCGGTCGTGTTCTCCGCGAGGCTTGCCGCATCACGCACTATCCGCAATGGGCGCTCCTCGCGCAGAGGCGAACCTGGCACCAGGTTGGCCTGCGGCACGCGCTTCGGCAGCCCGGCATTGGTCTCGGCGCCCACCGCCGGGCGGGCGGCCTGCTCCGCGGCCTGCCAGCCGGTGTCGGCGGTGGTCGACCAGTCCAGGTCGGACTCCTCGGCCTGCCCGACGAACCAGGCCGACTTGGCCTGCGCGAAGATCAGCAGATCGCCGTCGCCCTCGTCGGCAACCGGCGGCGGCCGGTGCTCCATCGGTGGTGGCCGGTGCTCGACCGGGGGCGACGGCCGGTGCTCGGCGGCGCGCTCGGTGCGGGCGGCCGCCCGACCGTTGCGAGCGGCCTGCTCGCGGTCGACAAGGCGCAGCGGTGGCGTCTCCAGGTGCTGGTCCGCGGGAGGGCTGAGCCCTTCGCGCAGCGCCCGGTCGGCCAGCGGCGGCGGCTCCACCAGCCGCAGCATCGGCGGCTCTGGTGGCAGGTCGTCCGCCAACCACGGCGGGGTGACCCGACCGTCGGCCCGACCCGGGTCGGTCGGGGCGTCGACACCGCGGCTGCCGCCGTACGAGTAGGCCACCGGGTTGTTCGGTGAGCTGTCGGACGGGTCTTCCGGGTTGTTGACCAGCGGCCAGTTGGCACGGGAGCCGGGCGGTGCGGCTTCCTGACCCGGCCGGGGGATCGGCACCGGAATGCTGAGATCGGTGGCGCTGAACCCGCCGGTGGGTGCCTCGTCGACCGGGCGTTGCAGGTGGCTCGGCCGGGGCTCACCGTTGGTCTTGGGGCGGGGCGGAATGACAGTCCGCTGCCGCTCGGCCCGCGCGTTGTTGATCGCGGCAGTGGTCAGCGTCGGCCGGAACGGCTCACCGGCCTCGGCCGGCGGCACCACGCCGCGCTGCGCCGGCGCGATCGGGGTGATCCCGGGCGGCGGAGGAGGCGGCGAGGAGACGGGCCGGTTGGTCGGGCCGTCGATCCGGCTGGGAAGCGGCTCGCTGCGACTGGGCAGCGTGGACGCTGGCGGACCAGCCATCGCCGCCGGAGTCATCGGCGCGGGTGCGACCGGCGGCGGCGTGACCGGCGCGGGGGCGACCGGCGGTGGCCCGAGCGGGCGGGGCGACGCCAACGGCGCGTTACCGGGGACCGGCTCGGGACGGCTGCGCCGCCCGACAGCGGGTGCCGGGTCGGCAGCTGCCGGGGTGGGTCGGACCGACCGCAACCCGGCGTTGGTGCCGGCGAGGCCGGTCAACCCGGCGTTGGTGCCGGCCAGCCCGGTCAACTCGCCGACGGACTCGCCACGGCGGGCCGCAGCCCGGCGGCCGGGTGCCTGGACAGGCGCGCTGACCCGTGAGCTGAGCGCGCTGACCAGCGCCTCACAGCCGGCGTCGCAGGCCCGTACGGAGGCGACGGCCTGGCGGACCGTCTCGGCCACCGCGGACGTGAGCGCCCGGTTGACCGCGGCACGTCGGGGTGTCTCGGAGATGGCGACCCGCAGGGCGGTGACCGCCTCGTTGATCTCCTCGGCATCGGCGACCCCGTCGGCGGCGAGGTGCGCGGCGATGGCGTCCGCCGCGACCGACACCTCGCGGCCCCGGGCCACGGTGCCGCCGAGCATGCCCGGCTCGGGCAGCGCGTCCAGCACGGCCAGGGAGACCGGTTCGGCCGGGTCCGGGTATGCGCGCAGGGCCGCCGGGTAGAGCTCACGCAGAACCTCGCGCAGCGCCACGGCGGCGGAGTGTCGGCCACTGGCCAGCGCGGCGTGCGCGGAGAGCACCTGCTTGTAACCGGCGAGATCCCGGGGTGCCGGCAGGGTGACGGCGGAGAGCGCCCCCGCCTGCAACGCGCGGGCCAGGCCGACCGCCCGCCGTTCGGCCGGAGGTGACTGCATCTCCTCAAGGGAGTCGTCGTCGGCGAACCGCTCGGCGAAGTCGTCCACCGAGTCGTCGTCGGCGATCGCCAGGGGTCGCCCCGCCGCGCTCAGCAGCGAGGTGACCGTGTGGTCGTCGCTGTCGGCGGCGATGGCCGCACCGCTCGGCCCGCCCGACCGCTCCACGAGCAGCGCGACGAGCTGGGCGTAGCCAGCGGCGTCATCGCTGATCTCGCAGACATGCAGCAGACGGCCTGCGTCGTCGACCACAGCGGACGTCAGCGTCGAACCGGCGGAGGCCGGTCGGTCAGCCGGATCCGCCGAGGCCAGACCGCAGTAAACGCGCACGAGCGCCACGGCGTCGTCCTCCTCCCGGGACAGGTCTTTCCTCTGCCAGCAACTGATGCTCCCCGGTACGGGTCAGTCGCGCCAGTCCACCACCGCAGAGATCTTGCCGACAATGGTGCGCCAACCCAAACTTGCGGTCTGCGCCCCGATCTTCTTCAGCCGTCGCCGGGCCATGAACGCGCCGATCCCACCGTTGGCGGTGCCACGCAGCGCCTCGTCCAGGTCGTCGAGGCTGGAGCCGGCGGAGAGCATGTCGAGTACCGCAGGCAGCCGCAATGCGTACGAGAGGTCACGCGCGGCCTCGCCCGCCTCGATCAGCAGGGTCGAATCCCACGCGTCGTGCCCGCCGCGCAGGTTCTCCACGACCAGGTCGAGCTCGTAGGTGTCCTCGTCGAGCGGAGCGATATCTGCCGGCTCCACCCGTTCGGACAATTCATTCCAGCTGTCCAGTTGGGACAGATCGTTTGGCGCACCGGATCGGATGAAACTGACAAGCGACTCGGGGGTCTTGAACAGCAGCAGCTTGCCTCGGTGGCTGAGGAAGACCGGCACCTCCTCGTCGTCCGCCTCGTCCGTGACGGCCTCGTCCGACTCGTCGTCGGTCTCGGTGTCGGTGGCGGCGCCGTCCCGGCGGCGCGTCGACTCGTCGTCCTCGTCGGCGAACTCCTGGGCCAGCTCCTCGTCGAGGATGACGACGGTCTCGTCGTCGTCCTCCTCCTCCTCGATCGCCTGGCGGCGGGCGAGGAACGGGTCGTCCTGGTCGCGCTCGGTCACGTCGGTCGGAGTCAGCGAGCTGGCCGGTCGGTACGCCCGGAGCGTGAAGCCGGTGCCGGCGGGCAGGGCGATCTCCACTGGGTCGATGCGCAGCTCGTCCCAGAGTGAGCGGTCGGTCGACGCCGACGGACGCTCGGTCTCGTCTGGCTCGGCCGCGCCGGTGGTGTCGTCGAGCTCGGGCTCGTCGGCGTCGGGCCGTTGGGGCGACTGGCGGGCCACGCTGACCTCCGTGTGCTTCGGGTTGCCCACCCACCGGGGTCTCTGACCGGCGAGTGACTCTGGGCACATACCCTAGTCGGCGGCCCTGGGTGACCGATGCCCGCACCCCGGTGGCCGGTTGGCGCACGGGTCCGACCTGCTGGTCGTCACCGCTGGCGAAGCGGCGGTTCGACAAGTAGCGTAGCTACGTATGAAGGCCCAGGCGCTGCACGGCCATCTCGACGCTCTGCTGCTCGCTGTGCTCGAACAGGGCGCGCTGCACGGCTACGCGATCATCGAGGCGCTACGCGCCCGCAGTGACGGCAGTCTGGATCTGCCCACCGGCACCATCTATCCGGCACTCCGTCGCCTGGAACGCGCCGGCCACGTGGCGAGCACCTGGAGCACTGTCAGCGGGCGGGAACGGCGGACGTACCAGCTCACCGACTCCGGTCGGCGGGCGCTGGCGGGGGAGCGGGCCGGTTGGCGCGAGTTCCAACTGACCGTCGGCCGGTTCCTCGATCCCGGCAGCCCGCCCACCCCGGCCTGACCCGCTCGGATCCGACGCCGATCAGCGGGTGGTGGCCAGCAGCCAGCCGCGTGCCGCGCGGGTCAGCGAGAAATATCCGCCACCCACCAACACCGCCCCGATGATCATCGGTGGCCAGTGCGCCGCCGCGTCCCAGAGGTTGAGTGACCAGGTGAAGAGGGCGCCGCCGGCCACTATGCCGAGGACCAGGACGCCGGTCAGGCCGACGCCCACCGCGCGCTGGGCCAGAGCCAGGCCCGGCCGGGGCGCCCGCGCGCTCGCCCAGACCACCAGCAGACCGGCCACCGCGAGCAGCAGCGCGCTCATCCAGATCCAGTCGACCGAGGCGGCGAGCAGCTGGTAGCCGGCCGGAGGGGGCGGCCCGCCACTCCAGCTCGACCCCCGCCAGGTCAGATCACCGGCAACCACCCCCACCCCGGCGATCGCCAGCATCCGCAGGGAGAGCCCACGCAGGGCGCCCACCGCCAGCTCGGCCTGCCAGGACGGGAGCACCTGCGCCGGTGAGCCGAACTCCACCACCGCCCGGCGCTGCGCCTCGGTGGGTGGCACCCCGCTCTCGCGGTACGCCTCGACGGCGTCCAGCAACCCGTGCCGGGCCTCGGTCAGCAGGTCGGACTTGAGTCGCGCCGGCCCCTGCAGTCGAGCGGCCAGCTCCCGCAGGTGCTCGTCGACCATCACGTCCTCACCGCGCCCCATGGCACCACCCTGCCACGGACCCCGGCCGGTCGACGTCCGGGAGAACCCTGGTCCGCCCCCGAGTCGGGTCAGGGGGCGAGCGCCAGGTAACCCCGTTCGGCGGCGGCCTGGAGCAGCCACTGGTCCCGGTACCAGCCCGGGGCCGCGACCAACTCGGCGTGCCGACCGCGCTGGATCACCCGGCCGCCGTCCAGGACCACGATCTCGTCCAGTTCGGCCAGCCCGCTGAGCCGGTGGCTGATCAGCAGCACCGAGTGCCCGGCGGGGGTGGCGGCGAGGGCGGACGCGAGCACCGCGTCCGCGGCGGTCGGGTCCAGGCCTTCGGTGGGCTCGTCGAGCACCAGCACCGGCGGCGCGGCGAGCAGGGCCCGGGCGAGCGCCAGCCGCTGCCGCTGCCCGCCGGAGAGCTGCCCGCCCTCCTCGCCGACCAGCGTGTCCCAGCCCGCCGGCTGAGCGCGGACCCAGTCCAGCAGGCCGGCGGCGGCGGTGGCCGCGGTCAGCTCCTCCTCGCCCGCTCCGGCCTGCCCGAGCAGCAGGTTCTCCCGCACCGTGGCATGGAAGACGTACGCCTCGGCCAGCAGCCCGCCGACCGCGCGTGGCAGCGCCTCCTCGGCGTACGCCGAAAGGTCGTGACCGTCCAGGGTGACCCGGCCGGACGCGGGCCGGACGGTGCCGGTCAGCACGGCCGCCAGGGTGCTCTTGCCGGCGCCGCTCGGGCCGACGACCGCGATACGGCGTCCCGCCGGCAGGTCCAGGCTGACCCCGTCCAGGGCGGGCGCCGCACCGGCCCGGTACCGCACTGTCACGTCGACGAAGCGCAGCTCGTGTGGACCGGTCAGGTCCGTTGGACCGGTCGCCGGCGGCGCGGTCGGCAGGTCGGCGTCGAGCAGGTCGGCGACCCGGGTCAGACCGGGCCGCAGCTGCGTCCACTGCCGGGCCGCCGCGACCAACGCCAGCATCACCTCGACGGCGGCCAGTGTGCCGACGGCCAGGACGCCCACCAGCACCCCCGGCACGTCGGCGGCGAGCGCGACCAGCACCACTGCGGCGGCGGTCACGCCGGCGGCCAGCACGCCGGCCGCGTCCACCGCGAACCCGGTGGCGGCGAGCCGACGTTCCAACCGGGCCAGCCGGTGGGCGCGCTGCTCGGCGGCGCGCAGCGTGACGTCGGTCGCCCCGAACGCGGCCAGGTCGGCCGCGCCGTGGGTGAGGTCGATCGCGTCGGTGGCCAGCGCACCCCGCAGGGGGGCCACCTCGGCCGCGCTGCGGCGGGTGACCGCGGTGGCCAACGCGGGCAGCGCCACCCCGGCGACCAGCAGCCCGACGGCGAGCGCGCCGGCGGCCGGTGGTGAGATCAGCGCCGCCACGGCGACCGCCAGCACACCGACCACTGCCGCCGCCGAGGCGGGCACCAGCACCCGCAGCAACAGGTCCTGGACGGCCTCCACGTCGGAGACCAGTCGGCTCAGCACGTCCCCCGAGCGGTGCGCCGTGCCACGGCGGGCCGCCAGGGTGGCGAAGACCCGGGCCCGGACGTCGGTGATCATGCGGAGCACCGCGTCGTGCCCGGCGAGCCGTTCGGTGTAGCGGAACACGCCCCGGCTGATCGCCAGCGCCCGGACCGCGACGATCGCCACTGTGAGGCGGTCCAGCGGAGGCTGACCGGCGGCGCTCATCAGCAGCCAGGTGGCGGTGGCCATCAGGGCCAGCCCGGCGAACTCGGTGGCGGCGGCCAGCAGCCCGGCTCCGACCAGGCGGCCCAGGTACGGCCGGGCCAGTCGCAGCACGGCCCGCTCGGCGGCGGCCCGCCCGGCCGGTGCCGCGTCGGCCACCACCGCCGGCCCGTGTTCGGCGGTCATCGGGCGGCCTTCCCGGTCGGTTCGGGCGTCAACTCGGTGACCCGACCGTCCTCGATGCGCAGGATCCGGTCGGCGTCGGCCAGCAACGCCGGTCGGTGCGCGACCAGCAGCGCCGTCCGCCCGGCGACCAGGCGACGGGTGGCGTCGAGCACCACCGCCTCGGCCGCCGTGTCGAGTCGGGCGGTGGGTTCGTCGAGCAGCACCACCGGGGCGGCGCGCAGGAACGCCCGGGCCAGTGCCACCCGCTGCCGCTGCCCACTGGACAGCCCGTGCCCGCGCTCACCGAGCAGGGTGTCCAGGCCGTCGGGCAGGCCGGCCACCACGTCGTCCAGGGCGGCGTCGTGCACCGCGGCGGTGAGTACGTCGGCAGGGGTGTCCGGCGCGCCGAGGCGGATGTTGTCGGCCAGCGAGGCGGCGAAGAGGTGCGCCCGCTGCGGCACCCAGGCGAGCTGCCGGCGCCAGGCGTCCGGGTCGGCGGTGGCGAGGTCGACCCCGTCCACCGTGATCCGGCCGCTGGTCGGCACCACGAAGCCCAGCAGCAGGCCGAGCAGCGTGCTCTTGCCGGCGCCACTGGGCCCGATGATGGCGATCCGCTCGCCGGGCCGGATGGTCAGGGTCACGTCGCGCAGGGCGGTGGTCCGCTCGTACGCCACTGTCACCCCCTCGAACCGGATCTCGGCCCGAGCGTCCGGGACGGAGGCGCCCTCGGCGGCCCGCGGCGCGGTGGGTGCGGCGGAGACGCTCAACGCCTCGTCCAGCGCGGCCAGCCCCTCCATGCTGGCGTGGAAGCGGCTACCGGCGGCCCGTAGCGGCAGGTACGCCTCCGGGGTCAGCAGCAGCACCAGGAGCGCGGTCTGCAGGGCCAGCCCGCCGCCGAGCAGGCGGATGCCGACCGGCACCGCGACCAGCGCCACCGAGAGGGTGGCGACCAACTCGAGGACCAGCGCGGAGAGGAACGCGATCCGCAGCGTCTTCATGGTGGCGACGCGGTGACCGTCGGCCATCCGGCGCACCACGTCGGTCTGCGCCCGGGCCCGCCCGAACGCGCGCAGCGTGGGCAGCCCGGCGACCATGTCGAGGAAGTGCCCGCCGAGCAGCGCGAGCCGCCGCCACTGCCGTTCGGTGGCGGCCTGCGCCTGCCAGCCGAGGAGCGCGCCGAAGACCGGGATCAGCGGCAGGGTCACCGCGATGATCACCGCAGAACTCCAGTCGGCGAAGACGACCCGGGCCAGCACCGCGAGGGGCACCGTCACGCTGAGCACCAGTTGCGGCAGGTACCCGGTGAAGTACGCGTCCAGCGCGTCCAGCCCACGCCCGGCCAGGGTGGCGATCTCACCGGCCCGCTGCCCGGCCACCCAGCCTGGCCCGTGCCGGCCCACAGCGCCGAGCAGGTCGGCCCGCAGCGTGGCCTTGACCGTGGCGGCGACCCGCGCCGAGACCGTGCCCTGCGCCCAGACCAGGGCCGAGCGGGCGGCGACCGTGACCACGAAGCCGGCCAGCGCCGGTCGATCCAGCCGACCGTCGATCGCGGTGGCCAGCAGCGACGCGAGCGCGGTGGCCTGCGCCACGATCAACCCGGCGGCCAGCACCCCCAGGAGTGCGAGCACGGCAAGGTCGCCCCGGGCCGCAGGGACCCGGCGCAGCAGACGCGGGTCGAACGGACGGCGGCTCACCAGTACACCGGTGCCCTACCGTCGGTCCGTCCTCGGAAAACCCACCAGCACATCGCCTGGAAGCCTAGTAGGGCCGGAAGTAGCGGCAGCGCCACCCAGCCCAGCAGCCGCAGTGTCGGCCCGCTGGCGGCCGCGTCGGCCACCCGCAGCGAGGCGTCCGGGTCGGTCGTGGACACCAGCACGTAGGGCCAGAGAGCGGCTCCGACCAGCACCACCGGCAGCGCCAGGGCCGCGCCGGTGGCGACCAGAGCCCACCCCGGGCGCCGCCGGGTCAGCGCCGCGCGGGCCGCCAGCAGCGCCGCCACGAGCAGCACCGGCAGGAGTACGGCCACCGCCGGCCGCTGCACGGCGTCGCGTACCCGGGCGGAGAGCAGGCCCACGACGGTGGCCAGGGCGACCGCGGTGAGCGCCACCGGCACCAGCCGGCGGGCCGTACGACCGACCACGGCGGCGGCCTCGGCCGACAGTCGCAGGGTGAGGAAGGTCGCACCGTGCACAGCGACCAGGGCGACCATGGCCAGCCCGGCGGCGGCCGCGAACGGGGTGGCCAGGTGTGTCACCCCGGCGACGTGCCCGTCGGCCTGAAGGGGTACGCCCTGCAACAGCGCGGCGAGCAGCGCACCCCAGCCCAGCGCGGCGAGGGCGCTGCCGATCATCACGACGCGGTCCCAGCGGGCCCGGATCCGCTCGTCGTCGGGTCGGCTGCGCAGCTGTACGCCGACGGTGACCAGAATGACGCCGACCAGGGCACCGGCGACGGCCGGATAGCAGCCGGCGAGCAACTCGCCCTCCAGCAGGGGGAACGCGCCGAAGAGGATGCCCACGGCGGCCACCAGCCAGACCTCGTTGCCGAGGAAGAAGGGGCCGAGCGCGGTGAGCGCCTCCCGCCGCCCGGCCGGACCGACGCCGCGGGCGAGCAGCAGCCCGACGCCGTAGTCGTAGCCGGCGAGCACCAGGTAGCTGGCGAAGAAGAGGCCGAGCAGGGCGTACCAGGCGAGGTCCACGGTCTACTCCTCAGAGGAGGGCGGGTTCGGGGTGGGCCGGCTCGCTGGGCGGGGCCGGCGGGCGGCCGAGCGCCGGGTCGGCCGCGCCGCGCCTGGCGTGCCGGGCGAGCAGCACCCAGTTGGTGACGGCGAGGGTGCCCAGCAGCAGGCTGAACCCGATCAGCGAGGCGAGCATCAGCGGTGCGCTGACCGGGGAGACGGCCTGCTCGGTGGGGAGCAGCCCGTACGCCACCCAGGGTTGACGGCCGACCTCCCGGGAGATCCAGCCGAGGATCACCGCGATGAACGGCAGCGGCAGGGCGAGCAGGATCAGCCAGAGCGGGAAGCGCAGTCGGATGACCCAGTCCCGGAAGAGCAGGGGCAGCAGGAGCCATATGCAGCCGAGGGTGAAACCGATCAGGATCATGAAGCCCAACCCGACGCTGGCCAGCACCGGCGGGGTGTAGTCGCCGGGGCCGAACCGCGTGGTCCACTCGGCGATCAGTGCCTGGCTTTCCGGGCCGTCGCCGCCGAACTTGGTCGGCTGCACCGCGCTTACCGGGCCGAACTGGGCGAAACCGAAGCCCTGCACCATCGTGATGGCCAGTGCCGCGGTGACCAGACCGATCCGCAGCGAGGTGCGGAAGAGCGCGAAGTCCGGGGTACGCCGGATCAGGTGCCCGGCGCTGACCGCCGCCATCAGCATCCCGCCGACCAGCAGCGCCGCCGAGACCACGTGCCCGAAGGCCATGCCGAGGCTGGGGTTGGTGAGCAGCGCGCCGAAGTCGGTGAGGTGGGCGATCCCGTCGCGGACCTCGTAGCCGACCGGGTTCTGGAGCCAGGAGTTGGCCACCATGATCCAGAACGCCGAGGCGTACGCGGTGATCGCCACGCCCCAGAGCAACGCGAGGTGGACGCCCTTGCCGAGTCGGTGCCAGCCGAAGATCCACATCCCGAGGAACGTGGACTCCAGGAAGAACGCGACAAGCGTCTCGATGGCCAGCGGTGCGCCGAAGACATTGCCGACGTAGCGCGAGAGGCCGCTCCAGTTCAGCCCGAACTGGAACTCCATCACGAGCCCGGTGGCGATGCCGAGCACGTAGTTGATCACGTAGAGCTGGCCCCAGTAGCGGGTCAGCCGCTCCCACTTCGGGTTGCCGGTGAGTACCCAGGCGGTCTGCATGCCGACCAGCAGGGTGACCAGCCCGAGCGTGACGACCACGAACAGGAAGTGGATCGACGTGGTGGTGGCGAACTGCAGGCGGGCGAGGAGCAGGGTGTCCATGACCAGCCCTCCATAGAGTTGGCTCCCTTGTCGTAGCCACCCTACACGTAGCTTGTCTACTGATAGGAACTACTACGCCCTGTCGTAAGTCATGCTACTACGCAACGTAGTAACAGGGCGCACCGCGCCCGACCCGACCTCAGCGCCCTCACGTCATTGAGTCGCTGTTCGCGAACCCGCCCCGCCCCCGCCCCGCCCCGCCGATCAAGGAGTTGTGGTGGGTGACAAGTCCCCAGTCATGGACCAAACGGGCACCACAACTCCATGATCGACGTGACCGGGCCGCGATCTTGCACTTGCTGTCCCGACATAGGGCGCAGTCAACGCTTTCCGGCAACCGAAACTGCAAGATCGGCGCGGGCGCGGGCGCGGGTGCGGGCGCGGGG